>NVRR01000040.1 GCA_002732675.1 Sneathiella sp.
GGGTACAGCCATGGACCAACAGGCATTTGCTGAGCGAGGGCGCGCCGAAGGTCATCTACGCCATCACCATTGAGCGCCGAAACCATAAAGGTATCGTCAAAGATTTCCTGCTCCGACAGGGCTTGCGTCAGCCCAAGCAACGTATCGCGTTTGATGATATCAATTTTGTTAAGGATAACATGGGCCCGCCGCCCGTATTTTTTCAAGCCGTCGATAATGCGTTGGACATCCTTGGTGATCCCCTTGACCGCATCAATGATCAGGGCGACTTTGTCCGCATCCTGTGCACCGGTCCAGGCGGCGTCGACCATGGCTTTTTCCAGACGCCTTGACGGCTTGAATATTCCCGGAGTATCGACAAAAATAATCTGGCTCTTCCCCTCAATAGCTATCGCCGTCACCCGGGCCCGCGTCGTCTGCACTTTCGGCGTGACAATCGCAATTTTTGCCCCAACGAGCTGATTGAGCAATGTAGATTTGCCGGCATTCGTCGCCCCGATCAAAGCAACATAGCCACATCGGGTATCACCTGTGTCTTTTAGAATTTCAGTCACCTTGAAGGTCCTTCAACATTTTTCTCGCTGCTTCCTGCTCTGCTGTCCGTTTGGAGGAGCCATGCCCAACAGAAGGGGCTCTCCCCTCCGCTCCTACTTCTACCGTAAAATGCGGACTATGATCCGGCCCTGTCTCCTCGACAACTGTATAAACAGGCAGGATTTTCCCGTTCTTTGCCAGCCATTCCTGAAGCGCCGATTTCGCATCTTTTTGTGAGGCGTCTTCGCGCTCAAAGCGCTGCCACCATCGGGATTTAATAAAACTCCGGGCAACAGAGAAACCACCATCGAGGTAAAGAGCCGCAATGACGGCCTCCGTTACATCTTCCAAAATAGCTGGGTTTTCAAGGCCGCCATTGGCCACCAGATCATCTGCCATTCTGATAAAGGCGTCCAGCCCCATTTCCTCTGCAATTTCCGCCAGAGTTTCGCGCCTGACTTGCGCATTATAACGGCGGGACAGCTGGCCCGCGTCCGCTGTATCAAAACGCCGAAACAGCTCGTCACTAATGGCGAGCCCTAAGACCCGGTCCCCAAGGAATTCCAGCCGTTCATAATCTGTCTGCGCCTTGTTCTGTCGCCGCCCTTTGGTCAGCGAAGAATGCGTCAGCGCCGCCTCCAGCAATGATATGTCCTTGAACTCATGATCCAGAATTGTCATGAGTTCCTGTATCGGGCGTTGTCGTTTCATCCGCTCAACGGAGTGAATATTCTGTTCCATCGAATGGCAAGCGGATATTTCCAGATTTCATACCATTCAGCTGAGCCATCCAGCGACATAAAGATAATCTCCGCCCGGCCAACAAGATTTTCAAACGGGATATAACCAACGTGGGTCAGAACCCGGCTATCTGTGGAATTATCGCGATTGTCGCCCATGCCAAAGACATGTCCGTCCGGCACGGTATAAACATTCGTGTTATCCAGCCCGCCCAAATCTGTATAATTGAGCGTATAATAAGTACGGCCGCTGGGGAGGGTTTCGCGATATTGGGCGATCCTCCTGGTATCTCCGGAATGGTTACGTTCAACAAAATCCTCAACCCGTTCACGCTTTATTGCCTTGCCGTTCAGATGCAGAAAACCATTGATCATTTGCAGCTTGTCGCCGGGCAGACCGACAATGCGCTTGATATAGTCTATGGGCTCACCAATCGGTTTCTTGAAGACAGCGACATCGCCACGCTTTGGCATCTCCCCAAAAATACGCCCTGAAATTGGACCTAGGCTAAAGGGGAAAGAATGGCGGCTATACCCATAGGAGAATTTTGAGACAAAAAGATAATCGCCAACCATCAGGGTCGGAAGCATGGATTCAGAAGGGATTTTGAACGGCTCATAGGCAAATGTTCTGACGACAACAGCAATGAGGACCGCATAAATAATCGTCCGGATGGTTTCCCCAATCCCGCCTTTTGCCTTCGCTGTAGCTTCCTTCATACCATATTCCATACTGTTAAAATAAAGGCTCTTCAATTACACGAACGGCGCGCCCAGGCAACCAATTTTCAGGCTTCACTTGCAATAGTGGTTGATTTCATTTTTCAGGAATGGCGAAGATCAGGACAAACGCCTGAGCCTGTGGCGGCTCATCCGTAAGGGTCAAATGGATTTCCGCTTTCATACCCGCGGGCGTAATTCGGTTTAACTGTTCAAGCGCCCCGCCCGTCAAAAGCATCGTCGGTTTTCCGGTGGGTAAATTAATGACACCCATATCCCGCCAGAAGACACCTTTTCGAAACCCTGTTCCAAGCGCCTTAGAGCAGGCTTCCTTGGCAGCATATCTTTTGGCGTAGGATTCCACCCGATTGAGACGCTTTTCGGATTTGGTAACCTCTATATCTGTGTAAATGCGGTCAATGAACCGCTGGCCAAAACGGTCAAGGGTCTTCTCGATACGCCGGATATCGATGATGTCATTGCCGATCCCCAATATCAAAAAGCTATCCTTTTTCCAAATGCCATGGCTATGCAACAACCTGACTGCGCGCTTCATTCATAAGCCGCCGCATCTTAAGGATTGTAGTTTCCAATCCAACAAAAATAGCTTCACCAATCAGGAAATGGCCGATATTCAACTCGACAATGGTCGGGATCGCAGCAACAGGGCCAACTGTGTCATATGTCAGCCCGTGTCCGGCGTGACACTCAAGGCCCATTTCCTCTGCCAGTGCCGCCGCCTGGATAATGCGTTCAAGTTCGCTCTGGCGCTTCATGCTATCGGTCGTATCGCAATAGGCGCCGACATGAAGCTCGACAATATCAGCACTAAGCCGTGCCGCCGCCTCCATCTGTTTTGGATCGGGCTCAATGAACAACGAAACACGGATACCCGCTTCCTTCAGGCTCGTGACATAGCTCTGCAGGACATTATGTCCGCCTGCAACATCCAAACCGCCTTCTGTGGTTCTTTCCTCGCGTTTTTCAGGGACCAGGCAACTGGCATGGGGTTTATGGCTGAGCGCTATTTCCAGCATCTCATCCGTTGCTGCCATTTCAAAGTTCAGTGGGATGGTAAGTTCGGCGGTAAGACGGGTCATATCATAATCGCTGATATGGCGACGGTCTTCGCGCAAATGCGCCGTCAAACCATCGGCACCGGCTGCCTCTGCTATTTTGGCAGCACGCAGCGGATCCGGATGAGCGCCGCCCCGTGCGTTACGGATCGTTGCTACATGATCAATGTTGATCCCAAGACGCAGTTCTCTCATTTTTCCTCTGCTCCCGCATTATCGCTATCGCTTTTGCCTTCAATATTATTATTCTGACGCGCAAATCCAATCAATTTCGCCCGCTTCGCGTGAAATTTACGAATGATCGCCCGCAAAGGGTAGAAGAAAATGAACCAGACAATCACGGCAATCGGCAAACACGAAACCAGCATGGGGTGGATAACATCGAAGAAAATATGCGATACTTGATGCCATTCCCCGTCCCAAAGCTTGTCGAAGAAAAACGTCATGGTTGCTTCGTTAAACGAGCCCTGACCGTCATCATGACCCAACATCCAATGACCAACGTTGTAAAGCAATGTCCAGATAAAAGGGAAAGTCCAAGGATTACCGATGGCTGTACCTAAGGCAGATGCAATAATATTGGCGCGGAATATCCAGGCCAGCAATCCACTAAGAATAAAATGCAGGCCAATAAACGGCGTGAAGGAGACGGCGGCGCCAAAGGCGAAGCCTGCGGCGAGCGAATACGGTGTCCCGGGAAGCCTGGCGAGACGATATCCCACATATTTTGACGATCTTTTGAAGCCGATTGACGGCCAGAAAAAATCGCCTACCTGGCGGGCTCGCGAAATTTTTTTACGGCGTTGGAACATTCCACCCTTACTCGCTTTTAAACTATGCTACGACTGCCGGGCTTCACCGCTGGCGTTGCCGCAAGCTCCGGCGGCAGATTGTTCAGATCATACGTTTTGACATCCATCTTCATCAGGGAAATGAGCGGAACCCCGACGTCCGCTGTTCCGTTCGACCGGTCGATCAGGCATGTTGCCCCAATCACATGTCCCCCTGCCACCTTTATGGCATCGATGCATTCCAGGCTTGATTTGCCGGTTGTGACGATATCTTCGGACATAATGATCCGGGCGCCTTTCGGGATTTCAAATCCGCGCCGTAGGGTAAAGAGACTGTTTTCACGCTCCGTAAAAATACCCGGAACGCCGAGCTGGCGGGCCATTTCATAGCCAACAATCACCCCGCCCATTGCCGGAGAGACCACCATATCGACAGAATTTACACCGAATGTCGCGATGACCTTCCTGGCGAGTTCTCCGCACAGGATTGCCGCGCGATCCGGATGCATCAGCACTTTTGCGCATTGCAGATAGCGATCAGAATGCAACCCGGAGCTTAAGAGGAAATGGCCTTCCAGCAGCGCATCGGTTTCCCTAAAATGGGATAATATCTCGTCGTCAGTCATTTTTAGCCCTTATTTGCCTCAACCTGTAGCACGGTCAACGGAACTGACCACAGGGTCCGCCCGCAACGCCGCAATAATATTTGTCAGATGCCGCACATCCTGAACCTGGATATCAACCAGCATCTCGAAAAAATCTTGACTGCGGTTGGAAATACGTAAGTTATTTATGTTGCCATTATTTGACGCGATGGTCGATGTGATACTGGAAAGCGCGCCGGGCTCATTCGCCATGATGACGGAAATACGGCCCACCGGGCTCGCCCCTTCCTGGTTCTCGGCATCCCAGGACACATCCAGCCACCTCTCCGGTACCTCTGAAAACTGCTCCAGCGTATCACAGTCGATTGTATGGATCGTGACCCCGCGGCCCGTACTGACAATCCCGACAATGCGATCTCCGGGTAATGGATGACAGCATCCCGCCAGATGCATTGCCATGCCAGGAATAAGACCGCGAATAGGAATCGCCAAGTCGCCTTTTTTACCCTTTTTGCCTTTCTTGGCACTGATTTTTCCGACGGAAGCCGCATTTTCCGCTTCTTTCCGCCTTTCGCCAGGGAAAATAACATCAATCAGCTGGCGTCCCGTCCGCGTGCCGTCTCCCAGCATGCAATAGACATCACTAATATCGCCAAGGTCCCATATCTTGATCGCTGCCTGAAGGGCCTTTTCAGCAAATTTCTTGCCCTCCATGCGAAAGGCTTTTTCGGCGATTGCCTTACCCAGCTCAACATATTGATCACGCTGTTTCATCCGGGTAAATCGCCGGATTGCGGATCGGGCCTTGCCGCTCACAACAAAACTTTCCCATGTCGGCGACGGCGTCTGGTTTTTAGATCTCAGGATTTCAACCTGGTCACCATTGCGCAGGACAGTTCTGAGCGGCACAAGTCGCCCATTGATCTTGGAACCGACACAGGTATTCCCCACATCTGTATGGACGGCGTAGGCAAAATCCACGGGGCTGCTACCAGCGGGCAGTGAAATCAGATCCCCTTTCGGCGAAAAGCAAAAAACCTGATCCTGGAACATGCTGAGCTTGGTATTTTCCAAGAACTCGTCGGGATCAACAGCGTTCTCCAGAATTTCAAGCAATTCCCGGAGCCAGCGATAATGCTTCCCCTCCTTCACACTTTTGCCGGTGCTTTCCTTATATTGCCAATGTGCAGCCACCCCATATTCATTGATTTCATGCATTTTTCGGGTGCGGATCTGCACTTCAATGCGCTGCCGTTCGGGGCCGATGATGGTGGTATGCAAGGACTGATAATTATTACGCTTCGGGATCGAGATATAATCCTTGAACCGTCCCGGCACCATGGAATATTTCGCGTGCAAGACGCCAAGGACGTGATAGCAATCCTCTATACTGTCGACGACAACGCGAAAAGCGATGATGTCGGAGAGCTGCTCGAAGGAGACATTATTTTTCTCCATCTTGCGCCAAATTGAATAGAAACGTTTTTCCCGGCCATAGATTTCCGTCTTAATCCCCGCCTCCGCCACATCGGCATTTAACGCGCCAATAATATGCTCGACGAGGCCTTCGCCCTCTTCTCGCAAATAATCAAGTCGGCGTTTGATGGATTTCCTGGCTTCATTATTCAGTTCAATAAAAGCGAGGTCTTCCAGATCATCGCGAAAGCTCTGCATGCCAATCCGCTCGGCAAGTGGCGCGTAAATTTCCATAGTTTCGGTCGCGATACGCTTGCGCTTTTCCGCATTTTTTATGAAATGCAAGGTCCGCATATTGTGCAGTCGATCCGCAAGTTTAACCAGCAATACCCTGATATCATTGGACATTGCGATCAGTAATTTTCGAAAATTCTCCGCCTGCTTTGTTCGGTCGGATTGTATTTCGAGCTGGGAAAGTTTGGTGACCCCGTCTACCAAAACGGCAATTTCGGGCCCGAATATTTCTTCAATTTGCTCTTGCGTGGCCACCGTATCTTCTATGGTATCATGCAGAAGCGCCGTAATGATCGTCGCCATATCAAGCTTCAACTCGGTCAGAATACCGGCAACTTCAATCGGATGCGAGAAATACGGGTCGCCAGAGGCGCGCACCTGACTTCCATGGGCTTTTACGGTAAAAATATAGGCTCGGTTGAGCAAATCCTCATCGGCGTGCGGGTCATAGCTAAGCACACGTTCAACAAGTTCGACCTGACGCAACATCAGCATATAGGAGCCTGGTCAAGGCCGCGCAATTCGTGCGCAGCATCGGTTACAACAAAATATCGACTGCCCGGAAAATGAATATTCCCAGACAGCCATCTCGTTTTTATTTCAAACAGAAGTCGCGCGGGAAAGATATTCCCTATGGTCTTCCTAGCTTTCCACAGTCGGTTCATCAGCCTTTACTTCTGCCGGGGACGCTTCACCTTCTTCTACTGCGCCAACTTCACCCGCAGAGAATGTCTCGCTTGCCGTGTTTTCCTGAATAACGCCCGCCCATTCATTGCTTGAACTCATCAGAGCCGCCATATTGTCTTCTTCCGGCTCATCAACTTCCACGCGGCGCTGTAGAGAATGAACAAGATTTGACCTTAGCTCGTCGATATCTATCGTGCCATCACCAAGTTCGCGCAGTGAAACAACAGGGTTTTTATCGTTGTCGCGATCCACGGTTAGCATAGAGCCCGCCGCAATCGCCCGCGCCCGTCGGGCCGCCAACAGAACGATGTCAAAACGGTTCGGAATTCTTTCAACGCAATCTTCAACAGTGACGCGTGCCATATACAATTACTCCAAATGTATGTGATTTAGCTTACTACATATTCTTTTGTTCATCTGATAGCAAGTCAAACTGCCGTAAAATCTACTGAAATTTGGCCTTTTCAGTCAATCACTCGCGATTTTCAGCCCACTGATCTCCAATGCTCTGAAAATCAACAGTCTCGCTGCACACAGAAGGCAAGCTAATCAGAGCTGTCGCCGGCGCGTAAAATCTTGAATTCCTGGCTTTCCGGGAGGATTTTTAGCAACTCCAGAGCACTTATCCCTGACACTGGATGGCGCCATTCCGGCGCGATCTCGGCGATCGGTGCCAAAACAAATGCACGGTACTGCATCAAAGGATGAGGAACAACCGGGCCATCTGACTGATTTTGGTTGTCGGTTATTTCACCATTAAAGGCAAGGAGATCGAGGTCGAGGACACGCGCTTCCCATTTTTCTCTTCTGATTCTCCCGAATTTTTTCTCGATATTTTGCAAGGTTTCAAGAGTTGTGCCTAATTTGCTATCTGACGAAATAGATATAACAGCATTTACAAACCAAGGCTGATCGGAACTTGGTACGGGCGCGGAAGAATACCAGCTTGAGTGGCGGATGACCGGGTAATTTTTCCCAATTTCCGTCACTGCCGCTAATAATGTATGAATGGGCGATCCGAATTCTGGATGATCCAAGTTCGCCCCAAGTCCAATCAGTATCACATGCAAATCCTCAAATTCGGCAGTTACGCGTTGTCTTGAGCGCTTTTCTACATAAAAAAGACATGTTTATACAAATCATATCTAGAGATATGGCTTCAACTTTGCTATGAATATGAAGGGGGGAATGAATAAATTCCCGATATACATTTATTTATAATAATAAAATCGGATGATTAAATGCCTTTTTATTCAGAAGAACGCATTGCACTATTTATAGATGGATCGAACCTCTATGCCGCCGCGAGATCTCTTGGATTTGATATTGATTACAAAAGACTACTCGGTGAGTTTGCATCGCAAGGACGCCTCGTCCGCGCCTTCTATTATACGGCACTGATCGAAGATCAGGAATATTCCCCGATCCGTCCGTTGGTCGATTGGCTCGACTATAACGGCTATACGATGGTCACAAAGCCAACGAAAGAATTTACCGACAGCACGACGGGACGGCGAAAATATAAGGGTAATATGGATATCGAATTGGCGATCGATATGATGGAACTTGCCCCGCATATTGACCATGCCGTGTTATTTTCCGGTGACGGTGATTTCCGACGGCTCGTTGAAGCTATCCAGCGTCGCGGTGTCCGGGTGACAGTTGTCAGCACCGTTAAATCACAACCGCCAATGATCGCTGACGAGTTACGACGTCAGGCAGATTTCTTTATAGAACTTAAAGACATGGAGAAGAAAGTCGGTCGCGCCGTAACGCCACGCGAAAACCGTGAATACGAAGACTTCCCGGCCGAAATCGAGCCCTATGACGACGCCGAAAAATTGGCGTAGATCAAATCTGTCCTCCGGTCTTCCGGCCTTAAAAAAATCGAACTATTTGTCCGTTGAAAACTAATAGCCAATTAGCGGCGGTTTGCTATAATTAACTCTATTGATGGGGGAGAATATGGCGCAGAAACTAATCATTTTTAGCGATTGTTGCTGGATACGACCGCAATATAGAAGCAAAAACAGGCGCGTACCTGGAAATATATCCCTGGCGCATCATTGCTTGGCGCCCAAAGACGATCTTGATGTTCCGCAAATTCCCTATTTTAGGGAGCCCCCCCAAAAACTATTTAGTGCTGCTGGTCTGATGCGGCGCTATTTCGGCCTCGGACTACAAGCCGAAGTTTTCGATATTTATCGTTTTTTGTCAATAACTTACCAACAAGGGGATGAAATTTACCTCCTCGGCTCTGGCCTCGGGGCATATAATCTGCGACGACTGGCCGATATGATCGACCGGGTTGGTCTGCTGGAACCCGACGACCTCCACATGCTGCCGGAAATATTTGAATATTATCAAATCCCTGTCGACGCCTTAAGCACACCCGCGGCAATGGAAATGAAGGAAAAGTTCAACGGCCGCCCGGTTCGTATTCGCTTTTTGGGGTGCTGGGATACGGTCGGTAGTCATGGCTTGCCCCTCCCGCTTTTCCAACAGATTTCGCAAAGCTGGATGATGCTTCATGATCACGACGTCAATGCAAATGTTGATGCCGCCTTTCAGGCCCTGGCTCTGGACGAGCGACGCAAGCTCTTCCAGCCCGCATTATGGACCGGCGCACATTCGTCGCGCCTCGAAAAAATAGAGCAAGTCTGGTTTGCCGGATCACATGAGAATATAGTGGGCGGTAGGCGCGATAGCGGCCTGTCAGATATCGCGTTAATCTGGCTTCTCAATCGTGCTCAGGAACACGGCCTGTCGTTTGATCCAGAAAAACTGGCCGAAATTAGTGCCCCGGATATCGCGGGAAGCATTGCCCGCAAGCGGCGTTTTATATATGGGAAACCCATATCGATCGGTCGCCCTTACAACCGACCGGTGGATAGGACGAAAGGCGAAAAGCTCCATGAAAGCGTCTTGCAAAAGCAGCAGGCGGAGGGAAAATACCTGCCACCCCAACTCGCAAGCCTGCGGCCTGGCGATATTCCGGTTTTTAAGGAATTGAACGAGCCGATAGCAAACAAGCGCCGCCATTTACGGCGCAAGGTTGACTGGCCGGCGTTTTTGATCAATGGCGATGTGAAGTTAAATGCGAGCCTCGTCGATTACAGCAAAAGCGGCGCCAAAGTCTGGCTACACGGCCAGATACCAGTCGGAACATCGATCATTTTACAATCCTCCCGGAGTTTTATGGAAGGGCTGAAAAGCAAGGTTATCTGGAGCCAGGACAATTTTATCGGGCTTGAATTTGCCGCGCCGCTCGTCGCTAATAACGCCGTATAAAAGCCAGACCCTGATACAGATTATTGATTGTCTTTCAGGAGACGTTGTTTCTCTCTGTTCCAATCACGCTCTTTTTCGGTCGCCCGTTTGTCATGTTGTTTCTTGCCTGATGCCAGCCCAAGTTGGACTTTGGCAATGCCGCGATCATTGAAATAGAGGGAAAGCGGAATAAGCGTCTTTCCAGCCTTTTGGATAAGGCTGGCTATCTTGTTAATCTGCTTTTTATGCATCAGGAGTTTGCGGGGCCTCATTGGCTCATGGTTATTACGGTTTCCATGGCCATATTCCGAGATATGGGCGTTGACGAGATACAGCCCGTCATTCTCAAAATTCGCGTATGATTCTTGAATATTGGCCCGCCCGGCCCGCAGGCTTTTCACCTCCGTACCCTGCAGCATTAGACCCGCTTCAAATTCCTCCTCAATGAAGTAATTATAGCGGGCCTTACGATTTTTTGCGACAGTCTGTCCCATGGCTAATCGGTTTTCAATCCGCTCCTTAGTCTAACAAACCAGCATGGCGCATAGCGGCTTCCACCGCCCGTTCTGTTTCCTCACGGATCGGCACCAACGGCAGCCTGACATCAGCTTTACAGATATCAAGCAACGACATCGCGTATTTCACCGGAGACGGATTTGCTTCCAAAAACAGAGCGGTATGCAACGGCATCAATCGATCCTGCATCTCCAGCGCAATTGACCGCTCCCCATGCAGACTAGCATTTTGCAAGATGGCTACCTGCTCAGGGGCGACGTTGGCAGTCACTGAAATACAGCCGTTGCCGCCATGGGCATTAAACCCCAAAGCAGTCGCGTCTTCACCGGACAATTGGTTAAAGCTGTTACCACAGGTCAATCGCTGCGCGGAGACCCGGCTGACATCTGCAGTGGCGTCTTTCACGCCGACAATATGTTCAAGATTCGCAAGTTTTCCCATGGTTTCCGGCGTCATATCGACGATGGAACGACCCGGAATATTATAAATATAGATCGGGATATCCACGGCATCATGAATGGCCGTGTAATGGGCGATCATACCATCCTGCGTTGGCTTGTTATAATAAGGCATGGCAATTAACGCCGCATCCGCCCCGGCCTTTTTTGCCTGAGCCGTCAAGCGAATGGCTTCCGCCGTATTATTTGAACCTGTCCCGGCCATGACCGGGACCCGCCCATTAGCAACTTCAATACAAAGCTCGACCACACGGTCATGCTCCGGGTGCGATAATGTCGGGGATTCGCCAGTTGTACCGGTGGGCACAAGCGCTTTGGTTCCGGATTTTATCTGCCAGTCACATAAGGATTGGAACGATTTTTCATCCACGCGCTCTCCGTCGAAGGGAGTGACAAGCGCTGTGATTGATCCTCTAAACATGACATGGTCCTCAATTTTATTTACATGAATGCCCGGCGACACCGCGACCGAAAAACCCAGCTTCCAGCGTATTTCTGCACACCGAACGCCTGTTTTATAGGCGTGGCAGTAAATATGGCAAGAAGTAACTGGCAAATAGGGACCGCAATGCCATCTTTAAAGGGTATTTTTAGCATAGTCTATTTCTCGCCTCGCCCCGTAAAGCTCTTGATCGGGGAGGTATTCAGTCTATCTTGACACAAGGCACCTCAACACAGAAAGCTTGCATGTCAAAATCCTCGGCGCAACCAGCCACCATTTATCTGAAAGACTACGCACGGCCCGATTTCCTGATCAAAACCGTAAACTTGACGGTCGAGCTCGGAGAAAAGGTGACGACTGTCACCTCTCGCCTGTCGATGGTACGAAACCAGCCAACCGCAAAAACGCTGTCCCTTAATGGCGAAAAACTGGCGCCGATTTCCGTGAAGTTAAATGGTAAATTTTTGGCGAAGGAGGCCTACGACGTAACGGAGGAATATCTCAATCTGGCGATAGATAGTGATATTTCGGCGTTCGACCTGGAAATTGTCACGGAGCTTAAACCGCAGGAAAATACAGCCCTTGAGGGACTTTATAAATCCAACGGGAATTTCTGCACTCAATGCGAGGCGGAAGGCTTCCGCAAAATAACCTATTTTCTCGACCGCCCCGATGTAATGGCGGTATTTACAACAACTATTATTGGTGACGCCGGTCTTTATCCGGTGATGCTGTCCAATGGGAATTTACGCGGACGTCAAGAGCTTGCCGATGGCAGATTGAGTGTTTTCTGGCATGATCCCCATCCCAAACCCGCCTATCTTTTCGCCCTTGTCGCCGGAGACCTCGCATGCGTTGAGGACCATTTCACGACGCGGTCAGGGCGTGACGTCACGTTGCAAATATTTGTCGAACATGGGAACGAGGACAAATGCGGTCATGCCATGGTATCGCTCAAAAAATCCATGACATGGGATGAAGAACAGTATGGCCGCGAATATGATCTGGATATCTTCATGATCGTCGCTGTCAGTGACTTCAATATGGGCGCGATGGAGAATAAGGGCCTAAATATCTTTAATTCCAAATATGTTCTGGCCTCCCCCGAAACAGCGACGGATGCAGATTTTGACGGTATTGAAAGCGTCATTGCCCATGAGTATTTTCATAACTGGACGGGCAACCGGATTACCTGCCGCGACTGGTTCCAGCTCACCTTAAAAGAAGGCTTGACGGTTTTCCGCGACCAGCAATTCTCGGCGGATATGAATTCTGCGGCTGTTAACCGGATTAACGACGTCCAGCGACTACGATCCGCTCAATTTCCCGAAGATGCGGGCCCCCTCGCCCATCCTATCCAGCCGCAAAGCTATGTGGAAATCAATAACTTCTATACGGCAACCGTGTATGAAAAAGGCGCGGAAGTGATCCGCATGATCCATACGCTGCTGGGGCCGACAAAATTCCGCGACGGTATGGATCTTTATTTTGAACGCCATGATGGTCAGGCGGTGACGACCGAAGAGTTTGTCGCGGCGCTTGAAGGTGGCTCCGGGATTGACCTGACGCAGTTCCGCCGTTGGTATATCCAGCCGGGCACGCCCACCATCACCGTAAAAGAAGAATTCGACGAAGCACGCGGACAGTTCAGACTGTCGCTGGAGCAAAGCAACCCCAAGGCTGGCAATAATTTCAAACCGCTGCAAATTCCGGTTCGTCTTGGCCTGCTGGATGAAGACGGCCAAAGCATCGATATCCCAGACCAGAGCGGAACGATGCAGAGTGAAACTATCCTGAATTTTACAGAGAAAAAGACGGTTTTTACCTTTGAAGGAATTAAAAAACGGCCGAGGATATCTCTGTTCCGGCATTTTTCCGCGCCGGTAAAAATTAAACAAAAAATGGATAATGACGCGCTTGGCTTTCTATTCGCCAAGGATACCGATTTGTTCAATCGATGGGAATCGGGACAGCGGCTAGCAACGAGCATTCTGCTCGACCAAATCAAGGACTTTGACGGGCGCGTAACGGAGCCCCTCCCTGACGTTTTTACCTCGGCTTTTGACCAATTACTGGCAGATAAAACGCTGGACCCGGCCTTCATTGCTCTTGCAATGACCCTGCCCAGCGAACAGGATATTGCGCAAGCGATGCCAGTCGTCGATACAGACACCATCCACACCATACGAAATGCCGCGCGCGCCGGTATCGGGGCTCGGTTCGAAAATCGGCTTTCCGGCCTCTATCAAGAATGTGTTTCATTAGAAGAAACATCGAACCAGCCTGGCAGCGGTATCCGGAAACTCAAAAATACTGTCCTCCGTTATTTGGCGGCGACGGGCCAGAAACAGTATCTTGACCTCGCCGCCGTCCAATATGACGCATCGCAAAATATGACGGATACTGTCGCCGTTATGTCTATTCTGGGCGATAGCGAGGAGCCATCTCGGAATCGAATTTTCTCCGACTTTTATGGGAAGTGGCAGAATGATCCGCTTGTGATCGACAAGTGGTTTAGCCTTCAAGCAATGACGGCGCGGTCATCCGCATTGGACGATGTAACAGAATTAATGTCCCATCCGGCTTTCACATTTTACAATCCAAATCGGGTGAGATCCCTGATCGGTGCATTTGCCGCCGGTAATCCTGTTCATTTCCATGAAAAAACAGGTCGGGGATACAAATTACTGTCAGACTGTATCGGCAAGCTCAACGTCATTAACCCACAGATTGCCGCACGAATGGTGGTGCCATTGGGTCAATGGCGGCGTTATGATGCTAATCGGCAGCAGCTTATGAAAAAAGAACTCGAAAAAATCCTGAATATTCCGGATTTATCCAATCATGTTTACGAAATGGCAAACAAAAGCCTGCATAATTGAGTTAAATTGTCCGATACTGCGAATAGCAAAGGTTTCAATGGATAGGGTGATACGGCACATAACGGAAAAATAAGCAGGCAAATACAGATTATGCGTAAACAGTTGGTCTTTCTCGCGTCCGCCGCCCTCCTCGCGCTCTCCCCCCTAGAGAGTGCGGCAACAGAAAAAGCTGCGCCCAATTCCAGCGTGACATCGCAAAAGCCAGATATCGTAGCCCATGCGCTTTTCAGCGCTCGCCTCACCCCGCGCCCAAGAACAAGACCCATGGGGCTGCAGTTACCTCCTCATCCCCTCGCAACGGGATTGTTGAACGAAGCGGATCTCAAAATATACCGGCAGGCATTTGCTGCCGCCACCGATCGTCAATGGCACAAAGCCCGCGCCGCCCTGAAAAAAGTGGAAAAACTAAGCCAGAGCGGGGCCTTTGAGGGTCGCCGCTAGGTTGACGATAGAGCCTTTTCAAACATCGCCCGCGCCGCCGGACCCAGTGTTTTGTGATTGAGCGCAAAGTGTGTGACGGCGCGCAAATAGCCCAGCCGATCACCGCAATCAAAATCAGCACCCTCATACTGATAGCCATAAAAGGGCTGTTCTTTCATCAGGCGCGCCATGGCATCGGTCAGTTGAATTTCCCCGCCCGCGCCGCTTTTCTGATCAGCGAGAAGCCCCATCACTTCGGGTTGTAAAATATAACGCCCGGTGATTTTCAGATTTGATGGTGCTGTCTCAAGGCTGGGTTTTTCCACCATGCCGCGCATTTCGATCAGTCGGCCATTTTGCGCCTTGGGATCAATCACCCCGTATTTGCTGACATCTTCGTGGGGAATTTCATCGACCGCAATAATATTACCGCCCGTCTCATTATAGGCGTCCACCATTTGCGCCAGACAGCCGGGCGCGCCCTGGATCAACACATCAGGCAGCAAAACCGCAAACGGCTCGTCGCCAATAATATCGCGGGCGCACCAGATCGCATGGCCCAACCCCAAAGGGGCCTGTTGGCGCACAAAACTCATCGAGCCGGGCTCAGGCAGGCTCTCGGCCAGCATCTCCAGCACATCGCGTTTGCCCTTGCCCTGTAAAATGGTTTCCAGCTCAAAGGCGCGATCAAAATAATCCTCAATGGCGCTTTTGGCCCG
>NVRR01000041.1 GCA_002732675.1 Sneathiella sp.
ACGCGAGCGCTGGCGGGGAAAAATGGGGAAAACGCTCTTGTCGTGCCAACAGATGTCTCTGATCCAGATGCTGTGACGACGTTGTTCGAAACCGTCGAAGCTGCCTATGGCCGGCTTGATCTACTCTTCAATAATGCGGGTGCCGGTGCGCCGCCAGTGACGCCGGATGAACTCTCGATTGAGGTTTGGCAAAACGCCGTCAATACGAACCTGAACGGATCTTTTTATTGTGCGCGGGCTGCTTTTGCACTGATGCGGCGGCAATCTCCCATGGGCGGTCGGATCATCAATAACGGCTCCATTTCCGCTCATGCACCGCGGCCCTTTAGCATCGCCTATACGACAACCAAACATGCGATCACCGGCCTGACGAAATGCCTGTCTTTAGATGGTCGCCCGTATGACATTGCCTGTGGTCAGATCGATATTGGTAATGCGGCGACGGATATGACGGCGAGAATGAAAGACGGCGTGCCGCAGGCGAATTTGGAACGGTTGCCTGAGCCGGTTATGGATGTAGCGAATGTGGCTTCAGCTATCGTCTTTATGGATAGCCTCGGTCTCGACGCCAATGTGCAGTTTATGACGGTGATGGCGACCAAGATGCCGTTCATTGGCCGGGGGTGATGGGGTCTTTGAAACGGATAAAGAATACCTATATGAAAAGCATATTAAACTGATCGTTCCAAATTAAGAATATAAGGAAACCCTATATGTCAAACCCCCGTACCGTTTCCCGCGTTGTCCGCTCTCAGGTTGCCTCCGATGGGGCAGGGGTGAAATTGCGCCGTTCGATCGGGATGGGGGATATTTCGGAACTCGATCCATTTTTGTTACTGGATAATTTCGGCACAGAAAACCCGGACGATTATATCGCTGGATTTCCCGAGCATCCCCATCGTGGTTTCGAAACCGTCACCTATATGATCGCCGGGCAAATGCGGCATAAGGATTCTACTGGAGCCGAAGGCGTGCTCGGCCCGGGCAGTGTTCAATGGATGACCGCGGGTCGGGGCATTGTGCATTCTGAAATGCCCGAGCAACGCGAAGGCGAGATGAGCGGCTTTCAGCTTTGGGTTAATCTACCCGCCAAGGACAAAATGTGCCCGCCGCGCTATCAAAATATTGATCCCGGAGATGTGCCTATTGCGGATCTTGGGGATGTTCAAATCCGTGTCCTCGCAGGTCAAGTATTGGTCGGTGGCGACGAGGTTCATGGCCCCATATCGAAGGTCTCGGTTGATCCCGTATATATAGATGTGACGTTGTCTGCGGGCAGCCGTTATACCCATGATATTGAGCCTGGACATACTGCCTTCGCCTATGTTTTTCAAGGCAATGTCAATGTCGCCGGGACGGCGGTAGAGCAGCATCATCTGGCCATATTATCCGATGGCGGCGAAGTTGAATTATCATCGGAAAATGGTGGCCGGTTGATCCTTGTCGCCGGGCGGCCCATCGGTGAACCCGTTGCCCGACATGGCCCCTTTGTGATGAACACTTTCGAAGAAATCCAGCAGGCCGTACAGGACTATCAAAACGGAAATTTCTGATCTGGAGAGCCTTGCCAGTAACACTGAGAACCGATACATTTCACCTAATAATTATCACATCAAGAATGATAAAAAGGATACTCCATGCCCATTGATATCTCTGCGCCCTTCACCCTGCCTTGTGGGACCACCGTCAAGAATCGGATTGCCAAGGCGCCGATGACGGAAGGGCTTGCCGATCCCATGAACCGGGCGACATCGCGCCACGAAACGCTTTATCGCAAATGGGCGGAGGGCGGCGCCGGTATTCTGGTAACTGGGAATGTTCAGGTTGATCGCCGGTATCTGGAGCGGCCGGGCAATGTGGTAATTGATCAAAACGGCGGGCAGGACGAGCTGCGCGCGTTTGCCGCGGCGGGCACTCTCAATGACACAATATTGTTAATGCAAATCGGCCATGCTGGGCGGCAAACGCCGCGGCGGGTTAATCCGCGGCCTGTTGCCCCGTCTGAGGTTGCTCTTGCCTTGCCCGAAAGCGCCTTTGGTGCCCCGAGAGCCTTGTCGTCAGAAGAAGTGGAAGATGTCATTCGCCGATTTGTTCATGTGGCGAAAACGGCCAAGGAAACCGGTTTTTCGGGGGTTCAGGTGCATGGCGCCCATGGCTATCTTGTCTCGGAATTTCTGTCACCGCTTGCCAATAGACGCGATGATAAATGGGGAGGATCGCTTGAAAATCGGGCGCGGCTCCTGCGGGAAGTCGTCCAGGGCATTCGCGCCGAAGTCGGTCCGGAATACCCGATTTCCGTTAAACTCAATTCGTCAGATTTTCAAACCGGCGGCTTCAGCTATGAAGATTGCCTGCAAGTCGTAAAATGGCTCGAAGAAGATACGGTGGATCTTCTGGAAATCTCTGGGGGCAATTATGAAAACCCGGCGATGATGATGGGTGGGCGGGGTGCTGATGAAATACGCGCAACAACCATTGCTCGCGAAGCCTATTTCATGAGCTATGCCGAAGGCATCCGCAAAGCAACAAATATTCCGCTGATGGTGACGGGCGGATTTCGTACGCGCACCGCCATGGATGCGGCGCTGGAAGAGGGGAATGTCGATTTCATCGGGATTGGCCGACCGATGTGCGTCGACACTGACGCCCCGGCGCAACTTCTGTCAGATCCCGACGGGAAAGCTATTGCTTATGAGCAGAAAATCAAACCATCGAAAGGCGCTCTTGGCTGGTTTTGCCTGAACATTATCCGTCATGCAGATGGTATGGAGCCGGATAGAGGTATGACCGGCGAACAGGCCATATCCGATTATCTGGTGAATGAAGAGAATACGGCTGCTGCGCTCGTCGGGCGTAAGTTGGACTGACGTCCATTTTAAACCTCAAAACCGTTCTATTTTAACAGATAAACGCTGAGGGAATTTAGAGAACTGCCAAACTTTACTCCGGTAGAGATGGGTGTTGGTCTGTTCAGCCACATTTTCTAGGGCCATGCAGATATAATAGCTGATCTTCGCGACGCTGGCGCTCGCCTAGCCCTGTTTGGTTTAAGAACTGCTTTCTGACGCTAAAATTGGGAAAATAGACAGGGCTCTCAGATAGTCCCGCAACCTGGTTGTGGGTTCTAAAGCTTTCCATTTCCTGCTCATCCTTTGCAAGTCATACCCGGACATTATTCAGTTTCTTGTCTATCTCTTCGCAACCCATCGATAAGTCAGTCTCAATAATTCCGTCGAAAAGGCGTTTGGCTTAAATTAAAAGCAGTATTGACTGTATTTTATTTATATATTACCCTCTCCTCATAAATTTCTAAAAAGGGAGGCTGACCAATGACTAACTTTATATCCATCTTGACAGCGAAAAAGCCAATGTGGCGGAATGCTATCTGTGCGGCATCAGTTGCTGCGGTTGCCTTGAGCGCGGGCACCGCAAATGCGGAAGAAAAATTCGATCTGGCAAATGCTTATGGCGCGACCAGCATCCATGCAGAGGGCAATGTTGTGTTCGCGGAAGCACTGGCAGAAGCTTCTGGCAAGGATATTATTGTGACCGTGCATCCAGGTGGATCACTTGGTTACAAATCTGCTGATCACTTTGATGCTGTGCGCGACGGTGCCGTCGATATTGCTGATACACCGGCCAATTTTCTCGGCGGAATTGATCCTTACTTTCTGATCTCTTCCATGCCATTTCTGGTGAAATCGGTTGATGAAGCCAAAATACTTCTTGAACTTGCCAAGCCCGAGTATGAGCGCATTCTGGAAGCAAACGGCCAGAAATTTCTTTACGCTTCTCCGTGGCCTGCGTCTGGTATCTGGTCAAAGGATCCGGTGAAGTCGGCGGCTGATCTTGCAGGCGTCAAAATTCGGACATTCGATCCGAATGGGACCAAAGCGTTAAAGGCTATTAATGCGGCCCCAATCCAGCTGGCCTGGGCCGATGTTGTTCCGCAATTGGCCACGGGCGGCATTGATGCCGTGCTGACCTCCGCTGAAGGCGGTGTTTCTCAGAAATTTGTCGAGCATACCAAATATTTCACGGAGATAAATTACGCCTTGCCGCTCAATATCGTTCACATGAACAAGGCGATTTTCGACGGTCTTTCCTCAGATCAGCAGAAAATGATCATGGACGCAGCTGCTATCGCCTCTGATCGCAACTGGGCCGAAGTCGTTGGCCGGACAGAGAAGAACTACGCCCAGCTCAAAAAAGATGGCGGAATCATTGTAACCGAAGGGACAGAGGTATTGCTTGTTGACCTCTCCAAAGCTGGTGACGTTGTTCTGGCAGAGTGGCTTGAAAAAACTGGCGATCGTGGCACTGCGGCAATTGCTGCCTTCCGCGCCAAAACCGGCCAGAAATAATACCCGATACTGAGCTTCGGCGGTTTGCCGCCCAGCTCAGTATCGCGGCGGGTGAGGCTTTTCTTTTCCGCCACTCACCAAGCGCGCTGGGAGGGTGTTGTGTTGGGTAAATTTATTGACATTTTGAGTAAGGCTGCGGCTGTTTTCGCCTGTGCCATTCTTGTCGCAATGACGATGATGATCCTGTACGAAATTATTCTTCGGACCTTTTTTGCGTCCTCCACCTATGTCCTTGACGAGTTCGTTGGATATGGTGTCGCCGTCATGACCTTTATGTCCTTTGCGCTGGCGTTGCGCGACGGAGTGTTTATCCGGGTCAATCTTGTCACAGCAAATGTGGGCCCCAAAGTCCGGCGCATCCTAGAAGTCGGATCCTGTGCCGTCGGGACGGTCCTGTTTACTTTCCTGGGCTATTTCATCCTTAAACTTGTCATGCGGAATTTTGAGAACGGGGTGGTGAGCAATTCTCTTGCTGAAACGCCGCTCTGGATCCCTCAAGGGTTTGTCTTCTTGGGTGTTGCGCTGTTGGTATTGCAATTTGCGGCATTAACCGTTCGCTTCAGCCTTGGCGAGCCGATTATCGACAAACATGAAGAGCTCTAGGGGAATGTCATGACCGAATTACTCGCAGGCTTTATCGTTCTAATGCTGATTTTCTTTTATCTGGGCATCGGTGTTTGGGTGTTCATCGGCTTGCTTCTTGTATCCGTTACTGTTCAGATTTTTGTGCTCGATATGTCGTTCGTCAAAATCGGCGCCATTGCCTCCAGTATTATGCTGCGTTCTGCGTCGTCCTGGGAACTCGCGGCGATCCCGATGTTTATCTGGATGGGCGATATTATTTTTAGAACCGATATTTCAAAGCGGCTTTTCCGGGGACTAACACCACTGGTAAACAAGATCCCGGGGCGGCTTCTGCATGTTAATATTGTCGGCTGCACGTTGTTCGCAGCTGTCAGTGGATCAAGCACGGCAACGGCCGTGACTGTGGGCAAGATCTCTTTGGAGGAACTCTCCAAACGCAATTATGACCCCATGATCTCTGTGGGTTCGTTGGCAGGAGCGGGGAGTCTCGGGCTCCTGATCCCGCCCTCTATCGTTATGATCGTTTACGGTATTCTGGCGGAGGTTTCTATCGTTCAGCTCTTCGCGGCCGGGGTGTTCCCGGGTCTGATGATTGCCGCACTTTACTCCACTTATATTGCGGTCAAGGTCAAACTCAATCCGTCCCTTATTATGGACCAGGATATTGAAACCCGGTCTTTTTCAATGAGTGATGTGAAAGACTTGACGCCGATTGGGGTGCTGATTGTCGTCGTACTGGGCTCTATCTATACCGGTGTCGCCACGCCATCTGAAGCGGCGGCTATTGGCGTTACGGCAGCATTGTTGCTGGCCTTGGTTACGAAGCAACTGACGAAGAACCTTTTTATAGAATCTATCATGAGCGCGGTGAAGATGTCCGCAATGGTGATTTCTCTTGTCGTCGCGGCAGCGTTGCTATCGTCCACTATGGGCTATCTGCATTTACCGCAGAAAATTGCTACTGCTATCGCCAACCTCGATCTTGCGCCTTATGCCCTGATGGCGATGTTGGCGGCATTTTACATCTTGCTGGGCCTTTTTTTGGAAGGCATTTCCATTACGGTGATGAGCCTGCCGATTACCCTGCCGCTGGTTATTCAGGCCGGGTTTGACCCTATGTGGTTTGGCGTATTCCTGATCCTGATGGTGGAGCTGGCGACCATTACACCGCCGGTCGGGTTCAATCTCTTTGTCTTGCAAGGGCTGACCAATATGTCCATTAGCAAGATCGCGAAAGCGGCCTTTCCGTTCTTCCTGTTGCTTGTGGTTGGGGTCGTCTTGCTGACAATATTCCCGCAAATTGCCCTCTGGTTGCCTCAGCAGATTGCCGGAAAGCCATGACGATGACAACTCAACAGGATCTGCTGATACAGGAGGCGGCGGCCATTGCCCGGCACGTTGCTGTGGAAACGGATATGCAGAAGGTCTGGAAGCAGGCTGACGCCGCCTTCGACCGTATCATCGGCCATCGGATGTTTACCGTTCTGCGTTATGAGGCGGAAACCGGCAAGGTCTGGCGGCTCTATACGAGTAATCCGGCCGACTATCCGGTGGGCGGCTTCAAAGTAATGGGCCCCACGCCCTGGGGTGACCTGGTCCTGAAACAGGGGCAGCCTTTCGTCGGCAAGGATGCGGATGCCGTGCGCTGGGCCTATCCGGATCATGAAACCATCATTGGTCTTGGCTTCGAATCCGCTCTCAATATTCCGATGTGCGTCGCCGGTAAAACCCTCGGCACCATTAACCTCACCCATGTGGCAGGGCATTACCAGGAAAGGCATGTCAGGGACGCCAGCGTTCTCGCCGCCTGCCTGACGCCGCTCTGTATGCACAGCAACTCATCCGCAAATTATTAAAAAAGGTTCGTATATTATGACAGACGCTTCGAAATCTCTGACTCTCAAAAATGCCAATCTGCTGGATGTGAGATTAGGCGAGCGCGTCGGTACACGGAATATCTTTATCGAAGATGGTATTATTCAGGAAGTCTCTGAAGGCCCCGTGACAAAAGGCGCGACGGTACTTGATCTTTCCGGGCTGACCGTTATGCCGGGGCTTTGCGACGCCCATGTTCATGTCGTGGCGGCAACCGCCAGTTTTCCAGATCTGATGAAATGGTCGCAAATGTATGTGGCCGCACGTGCAGGGCAGATCTTGTCCGGCATGATTTCCCGCGGCTTTACGACAGTGCGCGATTGCGGCGGCGCTGATTTTGGGATCGCGAAAGCGATTAATGAGGGGTATTTGATGGGCCCTCGGGTGTTGTTCAGTGGTCACGCCATTTCGCAAACCGGTGGCCATGGCGATATGCGCGAGGCTGGCGAGAACTGGGAAAGCTGTACTTGCTGTGCTGGTCTTGGTGTCGTTGTTGATGGCGTGCCTGACGTCCGGCGTGCCTGCCGCGAAGAACTTCGCAAAGGCGCGCATTTTATCAAGGTAATGGCTTCTGGCGGTGTTTCCTCGCCCACGGATCGTATCGGCAATACGCAGTTTTCAATGGATGAACTGACCGCAGCCGTTGAAGAGGCCGAGGCCGCGCAGACCTATGTAGCCGCACATGTCTATACGGCGCGGGCGGCCAATCGAGCTCTTGAATGCGGTGTACGATCGATCGAACATGGAAATCTGATTGACGATACAACCATCGATCTGATGCTGAAAAAAGACGCTTTTCTAGTGCCGACGATGTCCACTCATGAAGTGCTGGGAAGTGAAGGTCTCGCAGCTGGTATGTCGCAGGCAATGTGCGACAAGGTCGATAAGGTTGTTGAGGCCGGTCACAAAACCCATGCGCATGCTCATTCCCGCGGCGTGAAAATGGTTTTCGGCACGGATTTTATAGGGCCGATGCATCGCCATCAGCTGCTCGAGTTCAGTATTCGAAGCCGGTTCCAGACCCCCGCAGAAATTATTCGGTCCGCAACGCTGACGGCGGCGGAACTTTTCCAGATGGAGGGTGAAATTGGGGAACTCGTTACCGGCGCCCGCGCCGATATCCTGGCGCTGGATGGCGACCCACTCGCTGATATTGGCGTCCTTCAGGACCCGGACAGGTATTTGAAATTCGTTGCGAAGGACGGAGAGGTTTTCAAGAACGTAATTTAGGAAATCGACCATAAATCCCGTCTATTCGCAATCGAAGTAATGACGATGTTTTAACCACGAAAGGAAAAAAAAGATGAAGTACTTACGACAAACAGGGATTGCTGCCATCCTGGCGGCAGGCGCAATGGCGGTATGCCAGCCGGCATTTGCCAAAGACTTTAATGCCAATATTTTCTTCCCAGATCAGCACCCGCTTGGGAAATACGGGTATGTTGAATGGGCTGAGACAGTTGAGGCAATGTCCAATGGTGAGTTGAAAGCTACGGTCTTTACGGGGACTGTTCTGTTGCCGCCACGCTCCGGTATGTCCGGTGTGCGCGATGGTATCGCGCAGGTTGGCTATCATGCGGGAACATACACACCCGCTGAGCTGCCGATTTCCAATGCTTTGCAGGAAATGGGCCTGAACTACAGCGACGCTCTGGTGATGATCGCGGCGGCTTCAGACTTCAATATGACAAATCCGGCGGCCCTTGATCAGTGGAAAAAAGCAGGTGTTGTTTACGGCGGTGGATACAGTACGCCATCTTATAACCTGATGTGTACCACGCCGATGAAAAGCGTAGAGGACTTGAAGGGAAAACGTCTTCGCACGGCGGGCGCAGCAATGTCGCGTTGGGTTGAGTCTGTTGGTGCGGTTCCGGTAAATGTGCCTTCCAGTGAAATGTATCAGGGCCTTGAAAAAGGTGTTCTGGATTGCGCCGTCAATGTCGCGTCTGACCTTAAATCCCGTAGTCTGTGGGATGTCGCCAAACACACGACTATGGCGCCGCTAGGCATTTACTATTCTGGACCCATGTGGGCGTATAATCAGGACTTCTGGAAGGAACTTTCTCCGGCAGATCGTCAAATTTTCTTCGATGCAAATGCCAAAGCAATGGCTGATTTGTATGTCGGATATAATGCCTCCGTCGATGCGGCGCTCTCTGAAGCTGCTAGCCATGGGGTAAGCGTCTATCAACCAAGTGACGAGATGAAAGCCTCCATCCAGGCTTTTGCGGATGCCAATTTGGTGGAAGTCTACAAGACTGGAAAAGAAAAATATGGTCTTGAAGATCCTGAAGCTTTGCTTGGTCAGTTCGATGCGACCGTGAAGAAATGGGAAAAACTATTTGAGGGTGTGGATCGTAAGGATTCCGCGGCCATTGAAACCATTATCAAGGTCAATCTCTACGACAAGCTCGACTCCGACAAATACGGCGTCAACTAGTTACCTCTAGGCGGGGGAGGGTACTCCCTCCCACCTTCTCCCGTCTCTTTTTATCGGAACTTCTATGGGTTTCACTTCGTCAAATAATCATGATACCAATCTACCTGATAAGGAATTTCAGTTGGAGAAGTCAATCATGAACGCTCAGGGTAAACCAAACAAGCATGTGGAACGTTCAGCCCGCATGCGAGAGCGGATATTAACGGCGACGCTTGATTGCATTTATGAGAATGGCTTCCAAAAAGCCTCTACAACTGAAATTGTCAAGCGCGCCGGTGTGTCGAGAGGAGCTATGCTCCATCACTATCCGGCGAAGGAACTTTTGATTGCTTCGGCAATCGAAAAGCTTTTGGAAGATGAAATCAAAGATATCAGAAAGCGGGCCGTCGCCTATGCCGATGGTCAGCAGACGATTGATGATTTTGTTGACTACCTATGGTCACGTTTTTCGGGTCGCCTTTTTATGATCACGATTGATTTCCTGTCAAGCGCCCGTACCGATGAAAAACTTCGTGGAGCGGTTATCCCGGTCAGTCTTAACTTTCATGACTCACTCAATGAAATCTGGTTGCAGTTCTTTAAAAACAATCGGAAATCACCTGACCAAGTGCGGATATTGCTCAATACAACTTTGTGTTTGATGCGCGGGATGGGCGCTCAGACCATTATTCGCGAGGATGAAGAATATTTCAATGAAATCGGTGATAACTGGAAGTTGCTTCTGCACAGTCTCCTGGATTGAGAAGCACCCCCGCAATCAAGGGGGAATATAGCCATGTCAGAAACGAACGTGGTCTTTAACAGCGTGGAAAGCTTTGTTGTCGGAATTACCAGGGCTCTGGTGGTTTTGTGCGGTGCTTTTCTCGTACTCATGATGGTTCATGTCGGCAGTGACATTGCCATGAAGCTTCTTTTCAACGCACCCATAACCGGAACGCTTGAGACCGTTTCATATTTTTATATGGTCAGTATTGTCTTCCTTGCCTTGCCCTTTGTTGAACTGCGGCATGAGCATGTCTCCGTCGATTTGTTCTTTCAAAGGTTTCCGCCTGGCCTGCAAATCATCGTTTATGCCTTGGGCGCTTTGCTCTCGGCGGCCTATTACGGATTATTCTGCTATCAGACAACTATTGATGCCCTGAAGGCGACGGCAGAGCGGGAAACCGTCATGTCGAACTTCATTTTTTACGTCTGGCCAAGCCGTTGGGCTTTGTCAATTGGCAGCGGCATTCTCGTGCTTGCCATACTTTTGAACGGCGTTAGGGCAATATTGAAACGTCAGATTCCCGAGCTTGGAATGGATACGGATGCAGCGTCATGAGTGCAGGATTAATAGGTGTCATTGGCGTATTCGTCACATTGGGGCTAATGGCTCTACGGGTTCCGATTGCTGTTGCTCTTGGGGGTGTTTCAATCGCTGGTATCATGGCGCTCTTGGGTTTCAGGGCTGGCATGGGGATCATTTCCAGTGTCCCGTTTAACTTCATCGGTAACTGGTCACTGACTGCGGTGCCGATGTTTCTTCTTATGGGTTATATCTGTACGACGACGGGACTAACCAATGGTTTGTTTCGAGCGATGCGTATTTTGCTGGCACGTCTGCCAGGCGGGCTGGCCATTACGGGTGTTGCGGCAAGTGCGCTATTTGCTTCTGCTTCCGGTTCTAGTGTGGCGACAGCATCTGCCATGGCGCGGATTGCTGTCCCGGAGATGCTCCGCCATAAATATGATCCAGGTCTGGCCAGCGGTGTGATCGCGGCCTCGGGCACGCTCGGCTCTCTGATCCCGCCCAGCATCTTGATGGTCCTCTACGGTATTTATGCCGAGGTTTCCATTGGTAAGCTGTTTATTGCAGGCTTCCTGCCCGGCCTTGTTTCGGCCTTGCTCTATATGGGCATGATCGTGATCCGCTGTAAGCTCAATCCCGAACTGGCGGGCGGTGCAACGACGACAATTGAAAAGTTCAGCGTTAAGGATAAATTGGCGGCTGTCAGTGAAGTATGGCCTTTGCCGATCCTCATTTTTTGTGTTCTGGGCGGCATCTTTACCGGGCTGTTTTCGCCAACCGAAGCCGGTGCGGTGGGGGCGATCGTCGCCGCTCTCATTGCTATTTTCAGGGGGCAGATGTCGGTCGCCGCGTTCAAACAGGCGATCATCTTCGCTGTGGTTGGAACGTCGAGTATTTTCGCCATTCTTATCGGTACATTGTTCTTTACCCGGTTATTGGCGCTAAGTGGCTTGCCGACAGATCTCGCGGATTTTGTTCTCTCTGTCACCGGTGGTAATCCCTATATGATTATCGTCGGTGTTGCGGTGATTTATGTCATCCTCGGCATGTTCGTGGAATCCATTGGCTTGATGCTTCTGACCTTACCGATTGTCTTGCCGTTGGTGCACGGCGCCGATATGAACCTGATCTGGTTCGGGATCATTGTGATCAAGCTTCTGGAGATTGGGCTGATTACCCCGCCGATTGGTCTCAACGTTTATGTGATCAAAGGGGCGCTGGGCTCTCAAGTTTCGCTACAGAAGATTTTCCAGGGTGTGACCTGGTTTATCGTTATGGATATCGTAGCGCTCCTACTGATTGTTTTTATTCCGGCTTTGTCTTTGTTTCTTCCGGAGGTTATGTGGGAATAAGGTTCGGTTCGCTGCTGTAATTACTTTCAGTTCAATACCTTTCCAAAGAAAGAGATATTATTGATGAATAATGGTGACCAGGGGCGGGTTCGTAGCATCGACACGCGGATATTCAGTCCGCGTGAAAATGCTGAAAACCTGGCCTTGGAAGCCAAGAATAGTTTTCTGGTATGTTTGCTTGGCAGCTCAAAAATTCAAAATGGTAGTTCCACGGTTAATGTGTAAGCGGGCTACATTTTCAAGATATTGTTGCATTGAATAGCCCCTGGATTTGTAGATACCTTCCCTGAGGAGGTTACCCTGGTTTGACTAGACGGCGGAGAGGCAGCGTTCCTTGCAGGTTTTAACGACCTCGTCAGGGTCGCGCTTCCACCAATCGAGCTCGGAGAAAATCTCAACCTCATGGAACCCGTCGTATCCGGCGTCCTCAACCCAGCCACGCAGAAGCGGGATATCGATTACGCCATCGCCCATCATGCCGCGATCAAGAAGAAGATCGCGCGTCGGCACCAGCCAGTCGCAGATATGGAAAGCAAGCAATCTCTCCTTGCCCGCCCGCATAATCTGGCTTTTCAACTCCGTGTCCCACCAGACATGATAAACATCGACGGCGACGCCAATGCCATCGCCCGCGCGCTCGCAGATATCCAGCGCATGCCGCATTGTATTTACACAGGCGCGATCCGCGGCATACATCGGGTGCAGCGGCTCTATCGCCAACTGCACACCAGCGGCACGTGCTTCAGGAAGCAGGACGGAAATTGCCTCCTCGACCATCGCGTGCGCTCCGGCCAGATCCTTCGATCCCGCAGGCAGACCGCCGACAACGAGGACAAGGCACTGTGCACTCAGTGTCGCTGCTTCCTCGATCGCACGGCGGTTATCGTCAAGCATCTCAAGCCGCGCTTTCACGCTCCCCCATGGGAACATGCCGCCGCGACAGACGCCGGTAACGGTCAGTTCTGCTTCTCTAATTGCCTTCGCCGCCTTGGCAAGGCCCATTTCGGCAATTTGATCGCGCCAGGGAGAAATGCCACCAATGCCTGCCCGTGCGTAGCCGTCAATTGCCTCGGCAAGGCCCCACTGGGCGCGAGTGGTCGCCGTATTGATGGACAAGCGCGAATGATCGATAATAGGACGGGCTTTCTTGCTCATTGTGAAACCCCACGAGCCGTCATGATCGCTGCGCACTGCCTGGCCGATTTCTCCGGGTCCGCGAACAATCCGGCACTGTCGGCAAGTCGAAATAGGGTCGCCAGATGCTGTGTCGAGCGGGCGCTCTCCTGTCCACCAATCATCGTAAAATGATCCTGATGACCGTTGAGATAGGCCATGAAGACAACGCCCGTTTTATAGAAATTAGTCGGGGCTTTGAAAATATGACGCGAGAGCGGTACGGTCGGCGCGAACAGTCGATCATATTCCGCTATATCTCCGGCTGCAAGATGGTCAAGTGCCGCTGCCGCAACCGGCGCAATAACGTCAAAAATACCAAGGAGGGCATGGCTATAACCCTGTTTATCACCCTTAATCAGCGCAGGGTAATTGAAGTCGTCGCCG
This sequence comes from Sneathiella sp., assembly GCA_002732675.1. Classification (GTDB taxonomy): domain Bacteria; phylum Pseudomonadota; class Alphaproteobacteria; order Sneathiellales; family Sneathiellaceae; genus Sneathiella. Next base: position 13,465 of record NVRR01000041.1, read on the forward strand.
GTATACATCATGACGCCATCGGGCAGCAGGCGGCGCATCCTGATTTCCTTCTGGTCGTCCAGAAGGGAGATTTTGATCCCTTCCACCTTCGCTGAATTGGTCTTGAGAATACCAAGACAGGTCTGCATGGCGGCATCCAGATCCTCAGATCCCCAATAGCCTTTCAACGCTGGATCAAACATATCGCCGAGCCAGTGAATGAGAACCGGCTCGCGCACCTGTGAGAGCAGCCGGTCATAGACTTTTGCGTAATCCTCAGGGCCCTTGGCGACCCGCGTCAGCGCCCGGCTCGCCATCAAAACCAGCTTGCCGCCGAGCTTCTCAATAGCTTCGATTTGCAGCTCATAGGCCGCAATAACATCATCAAGAGTGTGGGCCTCCGCCGGGTCGAGATGATCGGTGCCGCAGCCGCAGGCAATCTTGTCCTCCGATCCCGCTGCGGCAAGGGAGTGGCGGATCAATTCCAGGCTCTCCGTCCAATGCAGACCGCCGCCGCGCTGTGCGGTATCCATGGCTTCCGCCACGCCGAAACCCAGGTCCCAAAGATGTCGCCGGTAGGCAATTGTTTTATCCCAATCGACAGCGGGATTGAGCCAGGGATCATTGTCAGCAAATGGATCGGCGACGACATGGGCCGCTGCGTAGGCGATCCGGTTGCGTGGCCCAGATTGTCTGGACGGAGACACCGGCGTGCCGGTCAGTGTATAACGCTCGGTCTTTCCGCCAATGATCGGCAGGATTAGGCTTGTCATCGCTTTACTCTGCCATTTCCGGAATATCGATAAACCGCTTCTCTTCCCAGCTTTTGAGTGCAAGTTCGGCGAACTGGACGCCCTTGGCCGCCTCACGCAGCGTCCAGCGGAACGGCGTATCGAGGACGACATGCTTCAAAAATAGCTCCCACTGGGCCTTGAAGGCATTATCAAATGGTTCCCGATCCGGGATCGTCTGCCAGTCATCGAAGAAACTTATGACCTGCTTTTGGTCCGGGTTCCAGACTGGCTTCGGTGTCGCTTCTCGCGGTTGAATCCGGCAGTCGGTCAGGCCTGCGACAGCAGAGCCAAGCGTGCCGTTGACATGGAACGTGACGAGGTCGTCGCGACGAACGCGCGTGCACCAACTGCTGGCGATCTGCACAACGGCGCCATTTTTGAGTTCGACTATCGCATAGGCCGCATCGTCGGCGGTCGCATCGTAACGATCCCCGTTTTCATCCCAGCGCTCGGGAATATGGATTGCACCCCGGCAGACAAGAGAGCTGACGTCGCCGAAAAGATTATCGATGACATAGCGCCAGTGGCACATCATATCAAGAATGACCCCGCCGCCATCTTCCTTGCGGTAGTTCCATGAAGGGCGCTGTGCCGGTGTCCAATCGCCTTCAAACACCCAATAGCCAAAATCAATTCGTACATCGAGGATGCGGCCAAGGGCGCCGTTGTCGATCACCTGCTTCAGCCTCAGAAGGCCTGGCAACCAGAGTTTGTCCTGCACGGCACCGTTTTTCACGCCCGCAGCTTCTGCTGTGCGGGCGAGATCGAGGGCCGCTTCAAGATTATCGGAAATTGGCTTTTCACAATAGACATGCTTGCCTGCCGCAATAGCTTTTTTCAATAGCTCTGCCCGCATCTGCGTTGATCCTGCGTCAAAGAAAATAACGTCATCAGGATTGGCAAGCGCTTCATCAAGATCGGTTGTCCAGCGCGTAATGTTGTGCTCTTTCGCGAGATGCTCAACCTTAGCCGCGTTCCGGCCAACTAATATCGGGTCCGGCATCAACCGGCTGCCGTCAGGAAGAAGCAGGCCGTTTTCGGCGCGAATGGCGAGAATTGAACGGATCAAATGTTGATTCATCCCCATCCTGCCCGTCACCCCATGCATGATGATACCGATCCTGCGTTCCATTAAAATATCCCTTTCAATCCAATCAATTACGCATCGCTCTTCCGACGCTATATTTCCAAGTCAG
>NVRR01000042.1 GCA_002732675.1 Sneathiella sp.
CGGTGTGCCCGGTATGAAAGGGTTGGTATCAGCGGTAAAAGATTGCCTGATAGCCGCGAACGTAGACCGCGCGCATTTTGTCGGGCATTCCATGGGGGCTTTGATCTGCCAATATCTGGCTGCGGATGCGCCCGGGCTGGTATCCGGCATGACCCTATTCGGACCGCTGCTGGAGCCACCCGCTGCGGCCCGCCAGGCCTTAAAAGAGCGGGCACAGACAGCCCGAAATGGCGGCCTCACGGATATCGCCGACAGCATTTTCCGAGGGAGCGTATCAGAGGGGCAACGGGTTGCTTCCGCGTTTGTCCGGGAAAGTATATTACGGCAAGATCCCAATGGATATGCCAGCCATTGCGAGGCGTTGAGCGAGGCGGCGGCCGCAGCTCACCAGCGGATTACCGTCCCCACACTTCTGATTGCCGGCGAAACCGATCCTGTGGCGCCACTGGCGATGGTCAGGCAACTTCAACAGGATATTTCGCTTGCGCAACTGGAGATTGTTCCGCAGGTCGCCCACTGGATAATGGTGGAGGCGCCAGAACGCTCAACTCAACTGCTTCGTGCCCATCTGGACACATGCCATCATAAATAAGGAGGAAGACTTATGTCAGACAGCACATTTACAAATTGGGGCGCGGCCAGTCCTATTGGCAACGAAAATTCTGACATCACTTTCAGCAATGTCCGTATTCTGGATGGCACAGGTGAAGCACCTTTTTCCGGGGATGTGACGGTTTCAGGCAATCGGATCAAAACCATAAGCCGCGCCGGAGCCGGAACGAACTGGAACACCAATGGCGGGCAACGCATTGACGGCCGTGGTATGACATTGATGCCGGGCCTGATCGACGCCCATCTTCATCTCAGCTGGAATAACGCAGCCGGGGTCAGCCCCATTCAAATGATGCCGCTCGAAGAACATATGCTTAGTTGCGTTGAAATGGCAAAAACAGTCTTGGATGCAGGTTTTACAGCGGGTCGCGGAGCCGCTGCGGCCAAACCTCGCCTTGACGTGGTTATTAGAGATGCCATCGCTGCCGGTCGTTTTCCAGGCCCGCGCTATACGGCCGCAAGTCCCGAGCTCACCACCATTGGCGGCCTTGGCGATATGACACCGTCCCATATTCAGCATGAAGGGTTGAATCTGGGAATTGTCGTGTCCGGCCCTGAAGAGATGCGCGCCAAAGTTAGGGAAATGCTGAAGTGGGGCAACGATACTATTAAGCTCAATCTCTCCGGTGAAGAAATCGCCGGTATGGGCGCCGAGGTTAACCAGATGTCGGAAGAAGAAGTGGCCATGGCGGTTGCGGAAACCAGGCGCCGGGGGAAATCCCTCGCTGCTCACGCTCGGTCTGCCGAGTCCATTAAGCTTTGCGTTAGACATGGAATAGAGACCATTTATCACGCGTCTTATAGCGATGATGAAGCCCTGGACATGCTGGAAGCGGCAAAGGACAAGCATATTGTGGCGCCCGGTCTGGCCTGGCTTGTCAATACGTCGCGAAATGCTGGAGAATATGGCATCATGCCGGGCGAGGCTTTGTCGATTGCCTATGAGCGGGAACTGGAACATGCCGTTGAAACCATGAAAAAGATGCACAAACGTGGCATCCGTATCTTAATCGGCGGTGACTATGGATTTGCCTGGACGCCCATGGGAACCAATGCCAAAGACTTGGAGTATTTTGTCGATTTGCTTGGATTCACACCGATGGAGGCCATTCAGGCCGCAACCAAATATGGTGGCCAGATCATGGAAATGGGGAACGAACTCGGCCTGGTTCGTGAAGGGTACCTAGCGGATCTATTACTCGTAGATGGGGATCCCCTGACAGATGTCCGCATCCTACAGGATAAGACGCGACTGGTGGCTATTATGAAAGACGGAAAATTCCATAAATCGCCGGAAAACCACCGGTCAGGCTTGCGCATTAGTGCCTAGTGCTTATAAATATTCACTGCTGTTCTTCGTCAATTGGGATAATTTTTTGATGCAGATAATTTCCTGATTACCGTATGTTAGCGAAGGATACAATTAGGCGATTTAACGTGTATTTTGACGGATTTATTATACCTTAAAGATCACCGTCTATTGGTTGGAAATTGCTCTTCAAAATGTCGTTTGCAATTTGTATAACTAATTTTACTTGACTCATTTCGTTCCCCCCGTTTTAATATGAGGGTGCGACGATGCACATAAAAACTTAATGCGACGCAGCTGAACATTTATTCGGAATGCGTCGTTTTGCGTTTGAAGCGGCCAATTTTTCATACACTGTAGATGTTCAGCTCATTCTGTAAATCAGGGAGTAGAACCTCATATGAAAAAATCACTCGTATCCATAGGTGTGGCGATCACTGTTGCTTTGTCTGCGCAGTTTGCCCATGCCGAAACAAAAATCGGAGCTATCTTCGATCTAACAGGCGGTCTGAATATCTATGGTATTCAACAAAATAACGCCCTCCAACTTGCGGTCGAAAATATTAATGCCAATGGTGGTGTTCTTGGCGAACCGATCGAAGTTGTTACATATGACGCTCAATCAGAGTTATCCAAATACACACAATTTGCAAACACGGCCCTTTTGAGAGACCATATTGACGCACTCTTCGCGGGGTTGACAAGTTCTTCTCGTGAAGCCATTCGCCCGATCGTGCGCAAAGGCAATGTGCCGTATTTTTACGCCTCTCTCTACGAAGGCGGTGCATGTGACAAGCAGACATTTGTTACGGGTTCAACTGCTTCACAGCAGCTTTCGGTGTTGATTGAATGGGCTGTGAATAAATACGGCAAGAAGATTTACATCATGGCGCCGGATTACAATTTTGGAACCATATCTGCGCATTGGATCCATGAATACGCCAAGCAAAATGGCGCCGAAGTTGTTGGCGAGGATTTCCTTTCATTAGCAGTCACAGACTACGCTCCCACCATTCAGAAAATTCAGGCTTCAAAGCCGGATTTCGTGGTTGCTCTACCCGTCGGTGCAAACCAAACTGGTTTCCTTGAGCAGTTTTCTGCAGCGGGTTTGAAAGACAAAATAGGCTTGGTTTCGACAAACTACGGCTCCGGCAACCAGCAAGTTGTTGTCTCTCCGGCCGCTGGTGAAGGTTTGATCACCAACCAAGGCTATTTCATGCATGTGGACAATCCGACGAATGCCAAGTTTGTTGAATTATGGACCGCAAAATATGGAAACGACACACCGATTGTCTCTGTTGCCGTGGATACGTGGAACGCCGTCAATCTATGGGCCGCAGCTGTCAATAAGGCGGGCAAAGCGGACGCTGGCGACGTGATTGCAGCCCTTGAAAGCGGTCTTACTTTTGATGCGCCAAATGGGACCGTAACACTTGAACCAGGCTCACATCATCTGCGCCAGAATATCTACATTGTCGAAGGCGATGACAATCACGGCTTCAAAACAGTCGAGACGTTTACCGACGTTATTCCAAGCTATGAGCGTGAAAAATGCGACCTGATCGCAAATCCGACACTCGCTAAGCACTTTACGCCTGACGACAAGTAAGTACGGAACTTGGTGCGCGCTGGCATAGGCGCGCACCAAATTTGGGAGGGTTTTATGGAACTTGACTATTTAGCGACTGTCTTGCTGTCATCGCTTGCGAGCGCGTCAATTCTGCTCATTGCAACAATTGGCCTTGCCGTCGTTTTCGGATTGATGGGGGTCATTAACCTTGCACATGGCGAATTTCTGATGATCGGTGCTTATGCTGCACTGACGACAACAAAACTGGGAATTCCTTACATCTTATCGATCCCCGTGGCAGTTCTGATCACGATGGCCATCGGTGCGGTCGTAGAAATCCTCGTCATACGGCGGTTATACGGCCGTATATTCGATACTATGTTAGCCACATGGGGCATCAGCATGGCCTTCTTGCAGCTCGCGGTTTTAATCTTCGGCACTGTCACTCCAGGTATCGGAATGCCGCAATATAATTTTCAAATTGGCGACTATAGCCTCGCGGGATATCCAATCCTGATGATCGGGGTGGCGGCCCTGATGATGGCATTTGTCTATTTTCTGATGACGAAGACTGTTTATGGGATGAAAGCCCGCGCCTCCATTCAGGAGCCAGAAATGGCACGCGCGATTGGTATTCAGTCCGCCCGGGTTAACACCATGACCTTCGCGATAGGCTGTGGGCTTGCTGGATTTGCGGGCGCTGTACTCCTGCCGATTGTTCCCGCAACGCCATCAATGGGCTCTGTCTTCGTCATTAAAGCATTTCTGACAGTCGTTGTTGCCGGTCCGGTCACTCTGACTGGCAGTGCATTGGCCGCAATAGGGCTTGGCGGCGGCGCTTCCGTGACGGCAAGTTTCTTAACGTCGGTCGCTGGAGATGCCTTCTTCTTTCTCATCACAGCAACTCTCCTTTGGCTCTACCCACTGGGTATTTCGGCCAAATGGCGATGGAAAATGTGAGCGTAATAATGAATTTTTCTCAGAAGCTCTATAGCTCAGCGGGCGTTGTCTTTCCGGCATTTGGCACCATTGCCGTATTAGCCAGCTCCGGTCTGATTGATCCTTATCTTGCGTATGTGGCGACCTCCTGGATCATTTTTGGCCTGTTGGGACTCAGCCTTGATATCGTATGGGGACGCGGTGGTCTGCTCAGCCTCGGCCAAACAGCGTTTTACGGTTTGGGGGGGTATTTCGGCAGCGTCATAGCTATTAATATGGCGCCGGTCACTGGAAACACGCTAATTTGGAGCTTGCCAGCTGGCGCTGCGTTTGGCGCTCTTTCTGCAGCTGCTCTTGGCTATATCATCTTTTATGCTCGTATGGGCAGCCTTCAAAGTACAATTCTGTCTTATACGTTCACCCTGCTGCTATTGGTTCTCACCCAGACCTTCAGATTAGATGTCGGCGATGCCGTCATCGGCGGAGATAATGGGATGTCCAATATTCCCGGATTTGTTTTAGGTTTTGGGAGCGCAGCGGAAGCCCTTACACCAAATTCCGCTTTTGCAACAGTTGTCGTAATTGCGGCCGTCTTGTACTTCTTTACCAGATGGCTTATGCGCAGCACATTTGGGCGGATCGTAAATTGTGTCCGCATCGATTCTCAAAAGACAGAACTGTTAGGATACGATGTCCGAAAATATCAATTGCTCAATTTTGCGTATGCAGGTGCCATAGCGGGTATCGCCGGCGCCATGTTTGGCGCCTGGTCTAACTATCTCAACCCGTCTGTATTCTCTGTCAGTGAGGCAATTTCCGTGCCGATTTTCGTTCTTGTCGGCGGGCTAGGTACCCTGGCAGGGCCTTTTCTCGGGGCCCTAATTATTGGCGGCCTTTCCTTCTGGCTTGGAGGGGGATCAGTTGGCGGTCAGACGACATTGATCCTCGGCCTCATCCTCGTACTTCTTGTTATGTATTTACAAAACGGAATGCTGGGTGGTTTGACCCTCGTGTGGAAAAAGTTTTTGCCGGATTCCAACGAAGCGGCAAGACTTGCCGGAGCAGTTCAAATAGACACGGATGTTCTTGAAGGCATTTTGAAAGATGCTGCTGATCACGCGGGGCCTGCAAAGGATGTCTCGTCGACGAACCTGTTTAAACAATTTGGTGGCGTCATACCGGTAAATAAGATCTCACGCCATTTCACCACAGGCCGACCTTATTCTATAATTGGACCGAATGGGGCTGGGAAAAGCTCGTTTCTCAAAACCTGTGTTGGCATCTACAAACCAGAAGGCGGAAAAGTTCAGTTGGGCGATGAAGATATTACCCGATCACAAATTTTCGATCGCGTCAAAAAAGGGTTGGGAGTAAAGAACCAGAAGCCGCAGGTATATGGAGAACTAACCGTTCTTGAAAACCTCTGGGTGGCGGCGTTTTCCAGAACGCGCAATGATGCTGACGCACTTGTTATTTGCAACAAAATTCTTGGAATGCTGGGGTTCGAGAAACAATCCGGCGTCGAGGCATCCGCTCTTTCCCATGGTCAGCAGCAATGGCTAGACATTGGCATGGTGCTTTGTCTCGCGCCGCGCGTCGTGTTTCTGGACGAACCAGCTGCGGGTATGACCAACGAAGAAACGCGGGAATTGTCTTTACTCGTGCGGACCTTGGCAAAGCATACAACTGTCGTGGTCGTCGAACATGACATGGAGTTCGTGCGAACCCTTGAAGGTCATGTGACGGTCCTCCATCAAGGTAAAGTGTTCGCAGAGGGCGATATTCAAACGGTGCGCGCAAATGAACGGGTCCTCGATATTTACTTGGGGAGGCGCGAACATGTTTAAGATCAAGAACGCGACAGGTGGATATGGAAAAACCGTCATCATCCGCAACGTCACTCTTGAGGTAAAAGCTGGCGAGATTGTTGCCCTTCTGGGCAGAAATGGTGTCGGGAAGTCCACAGTGATGCGATATGCAACAGGGTTAATCCCGGCCATGGAAGGGTCGGTTGAAATCGATGGACAACCAGCACCAGACGCATCGGCGAAAAGAGCACAAATGGGATTGGGTTATGTTCCCCAAGGCCGATATGTATTCCCGCGCATGACTGTCACCGAAAATATTGCAGTGGCGGCGGCATCAAATGGTCACGATCACAAGGCAGCGGTGGCGGAAGCGATGAAGAATTTTCCGCTCCTCGTCTCGAAGGCCAACGACCTAGCTGGCGGACTTTCTGGCGGACAACAGCAAGTCCTGGCTCTTGCGCGCGCTTTGGCAATCCAACCGAAAATTCTCTTGCTTGATGAGCCTACGGAAGGTGTTCAGCCTTCGATCATTGATGAAATTGCGGGAATTCTAAAGCGGATCAACAAGGAACGAGGAATATCTATTCTGGTCGCGGAACAGGATTTAGATTTCTGCCTGTCAATAGCTGAGCGGGCCTATGTCATGGAGAAGGGTAGCATTCGTCTGGAAACTGATCGAGACAGCCTTCGCAATGATAAAGCTCTACAACAAGAATTACTGGGGGTCTGATATGAAGGACGATGCGAACCTCACGGAAGATCAGACTGAGCGCATAAAATCCACTCTTGCACGTATTCGTGCTGGTCTAGAAAGAAAGACCGGCAAGAGCCAGTTTGAAGAACCTGCACACATTTTTTCTCCAGAGGCATACGATGCTGGAGAAAAATGAAACTCTTACACAGCAGATCGCTGCTTTGGCTGAAGGGTCGTATACGGCTACCTCCCTGGCTAAGCGAACCCTCGTGCGCGCAACGCAATTTGCTGCTTTAAATGCGTTCGTGTCTCTTGATGAGTCCATTGTTATGGCTCAGGCCAAAGCGGCGACCCTGAGACGAGAGGCTGGAAAACCTCTCAGTCCCATTGATGGCATTCCGATCGCTGTCAAAGATAACTATTTGACAAAAGACTACCCAACGACCGCTTGTTCAAACGCCGGACCGTTGGAATCCAGCGACGTTGATGCAACAATTGTTGCCAATTTACGTGCCGCAGGCGCCATCATTCTGGGTAAAACCAATATGCATGAATGGGCTTATGGCGCGACCAACTCCACGTCAAATATTGGGGCAACGTACAATCCGCATAATCTTGCTCACATCACCGGGGGAAGCAGCGGTGGATCGGCGGCGGCGGTTGCTTCTGGTATTGTCGCGGCGGCGCTCGGCAGTGACACTGGCGGCTCCGTACGAATACCGGCTTCTGCATGCGGAATTTATGGTTTCAAACCTTCTTATGGCCGTGCCTCTCGCCATGGGGTGCTGCCTTTGAGCTGGTCGCTTGATGCACCAGGCCCACTGGCAAACTCGTTGGAGGATATTGAACATCTGCTCCCATATTTATTTGGTCGAGACAGCAAGGATGCCTCCACCGCTCATGCGAAAAATTACAAGCCAGCAGCGAAGGTAGAAAAACCACACATACTCAATCTTGTCGGCAATGGTCTGGAGCGGTCAGATGAAGTGGATGAAATCGTTTGCCGGGCTTTGATCAAAGCAGATGTTGATTGCAGTGACTATGAGTTTTCTGGGTTTGGCACTTACTTCGCGGCATGGGAAACCATTCTGCACAGTGAGGCATCCTCGTATCACCTAAATCTGCTTGAGAAAAACCCAGCCGGATTCTCTGCGGTGACGCGGGCTCATTTGGAAGCGGGGAGGAAACTAACTGCGGTGGAGTTGCTTGAATCGCAGAAATTGCGGGCAATCCTGTTGCAAACACTTAGTCATGACCTCCCGGCATGGGATGCATTGGTTCTGCCTACATTGCCAGTACCGGCGCCCAAACACGGTGTAGATTGGCAAGAATTCGGCGGCAGAAAAGTTACAACGCAGGACAGCATGACATGGTTCTGCTGGTTTGCTAACATGGCTGGGCTGCCAAGCCTTTCAATCCCTGTAGGCAAGTCTCAGTCAGGGCTACCTATTGGTATGATGTTGATGGGCAAGCCCGGTCGTGATGAGGAACTTCTGGCGATAGGTCATTTGATAGATCGAAAGATAAACGGACATGTCTGACCATGCTGAGTGATAAAGTAAAGATTGGCGTTCTGCTCTCCCAAACCGGGGCGATGGCAGTGACGGAAAATGCCCATCTACAAGGAATTCTACTTGCCTGCGAGGAAATCAATGGTGGAGGCGGGATTGATGGTGCTTTCCTGGAGCCAATCATTCTTGATCCAGGCGGTATTGATCATCGGTATGCGGAACTGGCAACCGAGTTGTTGTTGCAGCACCGCGTCAACACCATATTTGGATGTTGCCTTTCCAGCAGCCGCAAGGCGGTGCTGCCGGTAGTAGAGCGCTTCAATGGCATACTCTTTTACCCGTCGGTTTATGAGGGGTTTGAATACTCCCCAAATGTTATCTATGGCGGAGCGGTTCCCAATCAGATGATCCTACCGTTGCTGGAATATATCTATAAGAACTACGGAAAGCGTATTGCGCTCATTGGGTCGGATACTCTCTACGCACGCGAGATCAACCGCATCGTTTCTGAATTTCTGTCCAGTAGTGATGGCGTCGTGGTCACAGAAACCTACCTTCCCTTCGGAACTCCTTCCAAAAAAATGGAAATGGTGCTGCATTCAAATTCTGATGCGGATGCGATCCTTTCAACTGTTGTTGGAGAAGATAGTATCGCACTCTATTCTGCCTACGCAGAAGTGAAAATGCTCGACGGAAAAGTTCCAATCGCGTCGCTGACAACCACCGAGTCTGAATTGGCGAAAATGCCGCCAGAAACCCGCGCGGGCCATCTCTCCGTCGCGTCATATTTTGGCTCGATGGAGACAGGGCCTAACAAGATTTTCGTCGGAGCCTTCAAAAAGAGATTTGGCGCGAGTTCTATTCCCAGTGTCTACAGCGAAGTCGGATATTCTCTTGTCCATATCTTCGCGAACGCTGTTCGTCTTTGCGGAACAACGGAAACAGATCAGGTTTTGGACGCCCTCTCAGGAGCCGTGTTCAAGGGGCCAGGCGGAGATCTATTTGTCGATATCGATACAAATCATTTTACCCTGCGCCCTCATGTTGGACGATCAACCAAGGACGGTAATTTTGAGGTGGTTTGGAAAAGCTCAAGTGTCATCCGGCCGGATCCCTACCTTGTCGCATATGATCGTTCCATCAGTGGGCAGTTGGTTGAATGACAGATTCCATGCCGGTCAGAGATGAGAACTTACTTCGCCGACTACGGCAGATGTGCGTCCTCGTCATCCATCCAGATGATGCCGAGCGTCGTATGTTTCTTGCCCATTTAAAGCGGATTGGTTGTCAGGTAGAGAGTGTCTGGCCTGCGCCAAATAGCCTTCCCGATCACGTTGACGTAGTTCTTTTCCTGCTGACGAGTTTGAATGATAAAAATACTTTCTCATGGATGGCGAGCAATGACACTATTGCACGCATTGCAATTATCTCCTTTGAAACACCAGAGATACTCTCTGAGCTTGAACGTCTCAATGTACATGGCGTGCTTTCAAAACCAATCCGTATCTTTGGAATCCTGGCGGCCCTCACAACTGCAATTGGTCTTGCCCGCCATGAAAATCGGCTAAAGCGGCGCGTGCGCTCCCTTGATGACACTCTTAGGGCGCGACGAAAAATCGAGAAAGCAGTGGGAATACTGTCTCAAACAAAAGGAATTTCCGAAGAGGAAGCCTATCGTCGACTCCGAGAAAAGTCACAGAACTCGAAAACTGCAATTGCCGATATTGCTGAAGCAATAATCGCATCGAGTGACATTTGAAATTAGGGGTAAGGTAAACTTCTCTGAAGAATTCAAGCTGGATGCATTCAGGCGGATTACGGAACCGGGGGTGATTATTGAAACTTTAGTCATGTATGAGACACGAAACCTCCTCGCCTGGTATGCGGTTAAAACAGCCATACCTTAGATGCTGCAATCAGGAGAATATTTCGTAAATTCAATTATGCGACAAACTGGCTATAAATCCTTTGCCCATTCCATAGCCCAATCGCCCAACGGCTCCAGAACCTCGAATAATTCTCTGCCTGAACCTGTCAGCCCATAGCCAGTATCCGTTTTTTCAACCAAACCGACCGCACGCAACTCCTTCAATCGGGTGTTCAAAACCGTTGGTGATGCCGAACCACAGCGTGTTTGTAGATCACGAAAGGTACGATTTTGGGAACTCAGATTCCATAAAATACCCATCGACCAACGCCGACCAATCAAGTCGAATAGCACCATGATTGGCTGACCAGTCTGTGATCCTTGAACCGATTGGCCGATGCGAGGAATTTTGACTGGGGGATTCTCTTTAACCATAAGCATTTCTCGTTGCTACATAAATAGTAGCGGTGCGTGCTACTATTTATGTAGCATATCTTCTATTCGCTCTGCGTCAAAGGAAAACGGTGATGGTAAATGTAGTTTTGTAGTTTGTTTTGGCTTTGATGTGGAGCTCATCCTATGCCGCAATCAAGCTCGGTATTGATACTATCAATCCTATGCCACTCGTTGCAGGTCGTATGATAATTGGAGCGAGCATCATGTTTATTGTGCTGAAACTACGAGGATTGTCCCTCTCTTCGAGCAAAGCGGCATGGGCAGCCTACGCTTTCACAGGACTGGTCGGAAGCGTAATTCCGTTCCTGTTGATTCTTACGGCGAGAACCATGTCGATAGCAGTCTGGCGGCAATTCTGATGGGAATTTCACCCGTCGCGACGGTTCTATTTGCGCATATTATGTTGCCAGATGAAAGCCTTAACGCACAATCTGTGATTGGTGTCTGTATCGGTTTAGTGGGGGTAGCCTTGCTCGTTGGACCAGATGCTCTCTTAGATTTGGGTCGCGAGCTCATAGCTCAATTCGCAATCATATTAGCGGCAATTTGTTATTCAATCTCAACAATTTACATCAAACGAAAAGCCACCAGACCACCTTTAGAAATGGCCGCGGGCTCGATGCTTGTTGGAGCGATTAGCATCACATTTGCGACGCTGGCGTTCGGAGAGCCTTCAAAAATCATGATGCCCAGCTCTGGTTCTTTGATGGCCGTTTTGTATCTCGGCATATTTCCGACTGCGTTGGCGACACTTATCTATTTCTTTCTCGTCCCACGCCTTGGTGCCAATCGAATGTCGCAAGTGAATTTTGCTGTGCCGGTTGGCGGCGCATTGATTGGTGTCACTCTTCTTAACGAGACACTCTCTTTGTCAACAACGATTGCCTTGGCGATTATCATGGTCGCAATTTATCTCGTCACTTCAAAACGTAGTAGCAGGGTTAAACAATCCGTTTAATGGCAGTTTTGCGCCAAAAGATGGGACGAGAAGTGATTAGAGGGTCTAAGTATTTGTCATCTGTGGCGCGCCGAACCGGTCTCGGCAATATCAAGAGCAGTGGAGGGGTCACCCTGCAAATCTGCTTCCAGGAAAGATTTGGTTTCGGGAATGGCGATGTGAAAATCCGTTTCGAAATGCAGGGATGCTGAAAGTTGTTTTGCCGTTACATCCAGCACATGGCCGCCTTTTTTACGATCTGCCGAAATAAAGTGAAGATGATAGCCCGCGACATTAAGAGTTTTGGCGAAAGTCGGTGTCCAAAAGCCGACGAGTGTCCCCGCTATATCCTCGAAAGAAAATTCGCTCTGATAACTTGTCGCCGCCACCAGATCCTCGCCCGGCTCGGCTTTGCAGGCGGCGCGCAGATCAATCTTTTCAAAAACACCATCGATCCGGATTCCAGCGAAAATATTCTCTGAAGGGCGCAACGCATCAAGGCTGTTTTTCATGGCCTCAAAAGAGGTAATGCTGGAGATTTCTGCCGACTGATCGGCGGCAAAGCGGGTGATGGTGGCGAAAGGAACGAACCAGTTGTCCTCTGCCTCTGCTATCACGCCGTCAGCGCCAGCCTGATAGCAATGGCCATCCAGCATTATTAGCTCACCGTCCAGGCCGTCGTACGTGCCAAGGCCAAAATCGCCGTGGCTTTTCAGATCACTAACCGTCATGCAGCCCTGATAGACGCCCTGGACTAACGCGCCGCTTGTCGAGACCTGGAAAAGGGAGTGGTGTTCCATTCCGAGCGCCGATGATAATGCGTCTCCTACGACATGCGACAGACTGTGGCCTGTCCGCTCTACTTCCGCCTTTAGGGTGTCCAAGAGGCTTTTTGAAATACGGCATTTTAACTGATGGCGCATGGATTTGCCTCAATGGCCAGCATTTGGATCGGTCGTAAGGAAAAGCTCCAGATTGTCGCTGTAATCTACTGGCATGTGAACAAGGACCGGCCCCTCATCAGCGAGCGCCTGTTTCATGATGGCGTCGAATTTTCGGGAATCGTCGAGAAGGTAGCCTTTAGCCCCGAAAGCCTCGGCAAATTTGACGACGTCGTAATATCCGAGATCAACGCCTGACTTCCGATCATATTTCATCATTTGCTGCTCCATCACCATGTCGTAACCACCGCTATCCCAGACAAAAAGAATGAAATGGAGTTTTTCTCGAACCGCGGTTTCAAGCTCGGTTGCGCTAAACAGAAAGCCGCCGTCGCCAACGGTCGCTAAAACGGTTTTCTCAGGATGCGCGAGCTTCGCCGCCATCGCCCAGGGCAGCGCCACCCCCAGCGTTTGCTGACCATTGCTGATCAGCAACTGGTGCGGGACGTGGCTCAGAAAATAGCGGGACATCCACATACCATGCGTTCCGATATCGCAGGCGACAATCGTATTTTCATCGAGATATTCATGAAGCTGGTGAATGAAGCGGATCGGGTGGATTTTCCCCTGGCAGTCCAGAAGTGCTTTCGGATTAAAAAGAAAATCCTCATATTCCTTCCTGACCGGTTTGTATCGATCCATGGGCGGCAGATCGCTGAGTAATGGTTTCAATGCGCGGAGATTCTGTGCAACGCCGCCCAGCACCTCAACATCTGTCTGGTAGGCGAGATGGATATCCGACATAACGTGATCAATGTGAACAATATACTTGCGATCACCGTTGTTCCAGGTTTCAGGGTCATATTCCACGGGATCATACCCAATGGCGATAACAACATCCGCCTGCTGCAAAATCTTGTCTCCGGGCTGATTATTGAATAGACCGACGCGGCCAAAGAAAAGGTCGAGATATTCCTTGCAGATAACTCCCGCCGCTTGAAAGGTGGAAACGACGGGAAGTTTATGGGCCGTCAAAAAGTCATGGATCGCTTTGGCGGTGGCAGGTTGCGATGCCTCTTCTCCCAGCAACAAAACCGGCGATTTCGCCTGATTGATATGGGCCGCTGCGCGTTTGAGAACGGCTTCGGAGGCAAGGCCCGAGTAGTCAAGCTCGCCAACGTCAACAATCCCGGTGCTTGTCTGCTCGTGAGAGACATCCATAGGCAGGCTGAGAAAGCAGGCGCCGCGTCTTGGCGCCTTTGCAATCCGGAAGGCATTGACGATGATTTCCGGTATCTCCTCTGCGAGATAGATTTCCCGGCTTGATTTTGTCGCCCCCTCCATTAGTTTGACATTCGGAGCCGCCTGATGGGACGCTTTATGAAGCATGCGCCGCGAGACATTACCGCCGATGGCAACAACGGGATCTCCCTCTGTCGTCGCCGTCAGCAGACCGGTTAGCATATTGGCGACACCGGGGCCGGAAGTTACCAACACCACACCCGGCTCGCCGGTTAGGCGACCGTGGGCGGCGGCCATAAAGCAGGCATTCTGCTCGTGGCGGCAAAGGATCAACCGGATCGGCGAGTCAACCAGGGCATCAAAAACGGCATCGATCTTCGCGCCGGGAATGCCGAATATAATTTTGACTTCAAGCGCTTCCAGGCACTTTACAAGCAATTGCGCGCCACTTTGCATCATATGTCTTCCTGTGTGGGTTAGTTGGATTAGCGACATCTTATTTGTATCACGTATATTTCAGGACACCCGCTCGGAAAAAGCAAGGGTAAAATTCTCGTCCAGCTCAACTAATGGCATTGAATATATCAGTCAGTTGCTATCAGAAAGGGCGGAGAGAAACTGTGTCGGACTTCAGTTCGTCCAGCCGGGAAAGCCACGCCAAAATGCTTATGAGGGATTATTAACAGGTTAAATAATTATAACCGGTTAATTAGATATGTGCCTGAAACAGTCAGTAACGTTCAGGATGCTGCGACCGCATGGCTCTGGGTATACAATAATGAAAGACTCAGTATGGAAATCGGTGGGGTAACACCGATGCCGAAACTGGTGAAGATGCTAGCCAAAGCCGTCTAAATAATTCTACTCAAATAGGTCCCCATAAATAGGGGTATGATTGGATCAATTGGGGTACTGGCGGCGCTACGCCAGTTGAACGCTCTCCGATTATCCCAGCCGGTATATCCGGTTTGCCGTATCGTGGAATAAATCTGCCTTTTCAGCGGTGCTATAGTCGGTTGTCAGACGCTTAAACGAATTCCACAAAATGTTATAGCTGCAACTCACCATGTCAACGGGGAAGTTAGATTCAAACATGCATCGGTTGGAGCCAAACTGTTCGATTGTATGTTCATAAAAACGCCTGGTTGCCTCCATTAATTCCATGCTGGACGGAGGCCGTTTGTTATTATGCCAGCCAAAGCCGTTGATTTCCATGTTAATGCCACCAAGCTTCGCAACTACATTTGGGCATGTGGCAAGTTCGGCTATTGCCTTTTTCCAGGTCGGAAAATATTCATCTTGTAGACCTTTGTAGGGGCCGATACCCAAAGGCCCACCGAAATGATTGAGTATTATCGTCGTATCAGGAAAGCTTCGGGCAAGATCCGTCAGCTGCGGAATTTGCGGATGATAGCACCATCCTTCAAAGCTCAGATTGCGCGGTGCAAGGTTCGAAAAACCCCGGCGAAAATGAGCGTCCAGGTATAGGTTCTCTATTGTTGTTGGTTGAGAGTTAGGCACATCGTCGCTTTGATCCCACGACGCACGATGGCGAATGCCACGAAATCGCTCGCCGCCAGCCTCGAC
>NVRR01000043.1 GCA_002732675.1 Sneathiella sp.
ACGAGACAGATCGCACCCTGTTCCTTTTGGACGTCCGTACAGAGGAAGAATACCTGGCAGGGCATATGGCCGGTTCTTTTCATGCACCGGGCGGGCAACTTGTGCAGGCGACGGATGAATATGTCGGAGTCAGAAATGCCCGAATTGTCCTTGTCGATGACGCGACCGTTCGGGCCGTTATGACGGCCTCCTGGCTGATCCAGATGAACTGGCCGGAAGTGTACGTTCTTGAAGACGGACTGCAGGGACCGCTAGAGGCAGGCAAGTTGCTTAGCCCTGGCATTCCAGAGAATCCGACTGTATCGGTCCAGGAACTTGATGCGGTGCTCACGTCGCGGGAGGCCGCGGCAGTGGTCGACCTTGGCACTTCTTTGGAATATCGCGCTGGCCATGTTCCAGGCGCCTATTGGGCGATCCGCGCCCGGTTGGAGACGGACCATATTTATATCCCGCCGTCGGGCCTGATTATCTTGACCTCAAAGGATGGTCGGCTTGCCCATTTGGCTGCCGCAGAAATGGCTCAGATACGGCCGCAGGCAATTATCCGGGTGCTGGAGGGCGGAACAGACGCCTGGGCAGAAGCTTCTTTGCGACTTGAAAGTGGGGATACGCGACTTCTCAGCCGCGCTGATGATGTCTGGTATAAACCCTATGACACCAACGACAAGGAAGAAATCAGGCAACGCATGCTTGATTATCTGACCTGGGAAGTCGGGTTGCTACAGCAACTTGAAAGGGACGGGCAGGTAGAGTTTAAGCGATTTGATGCTCCTGCTTGATTTGGAATATCTCCTGCTGGTTTGTTGACGCAGCGTCGGCATAACCGGCAAGGACGAGACGCAGGATAAATGACGAGCAGGCTTGCATTACGGTAGCTCTCGTTTTAGCATGAGGTGCAAATGGGCAGTTAAGAAACCCATGGAAATAATGGAGAAACCCCCAATGGATCTATCATTCAGTGACGATGATCTTGCATTTCAGAGCGAAGTGCGCGAATTCCTGCAAACATCATTGCCAAAGGACGTTCAGGAACGAACCGCGCGCGGATTGCACCCGACCAAGGAAGCCGCTGTCAGATGGCAGAAAATCCTCAATGAAAAAGGATGGATGGCGCCGAACTGGCCGGTAGAATATGGCGGGACCGGCTGGACTGTTGCGCAGAAATATATTGCCGGCCAGGAATTTGGCCTTGCGGCGGCGCCCGTCGCCACCCCCTTTGGGGTCAGTATGGTTGGTCCGGTGATTTATACTTTTGGCAATCAGGAACAGAAGGATAAGTTTCTTCCCCGTGTCTTGGAGTCTGATGACTGGTGGTGTCAGGGGTATTCGGAACCGGGATCGGGCTCTGATCTGGCGTCGTTACAGACGAAAGCGGTTCGCGACGGCGATGACTATGTGGTGAATGGCCAGAAAATCTGGACAACTTTTGCCCAATACGCAGACATGATTTTCTGCCTTGTGCGGACCGATAATTCCGGCAAAAAACAGGAGGGTATTTCCTTTCTTCTCATTGATATGAAGACGCCGGGAATTACCGTCAAACCGATTTACGGCCTGGATAAGGAAAACAGCCTGAATGAAGTATTCTTTGACGACGTGCGGGTGCCGGTGGCGAACCGTATTGGCGAGGAGAATAAAGGCTGGACCTATGCCAAATTCCTGCTTGGCAATGAACGAACAAGTATCGCCCGGGTCGGTCGCTCAAAACGTCAGGTTCAACGGGTGCGGGAAATAGCTGCGGCCGAGCAATGCGGGGCGGGAAAACTCATTGAAGACGCTGATTTTATGACCAAGCTCGGTAAAATCGAAGTTGATCTGATGGCGCTTGAATATACAGAACTACGCTATCTTTCCATGCTAAGCGCTGGCAAGGAGCTCTCAGCTGAGCCGTCATTGCTAAAAATCAAGGGTACTGAAATCCAGCAGCGACTAACGGAATTGCTGGTGGAATCTTTGGGTATGTATGGGGCCGCCTATGAGCCGTCGGAGGCCTATGACGGACGCAACGAAACCGCACCTGGTCCTGATTATGCCCATGGCCCGATGGCCGAGCATCTATATTTGCGCGCTGCGTCAATTTATGGCGGCAGCAATGAAATTCAACGTAATATCGTCTCCAAAATGGTTCTGGGTTTATAAGGAAAAATAAAAATGGATTTTGAACTCTCTGATGAGCAAAATATGCTCAAAGACAGCGTTGAGCGGTTTGTGCTCGATAATTATTCGATGGATGCCCGGGCGAAGCTGGCCAATACGGAACTGGGTTTCAGTCGCGATCACTGGAAAACAATGGCCGAACTGGGCTGGCTCGGCATGCCATTTGCCGAAGAAGTCGGTGGTTTCGGCGGGTCTGCCGTGGATGTCATGATCATGATGGAAAGCATGGGGCGCGGCCTGGTGCTGGAACCATTTTTGAGCACAGTAATTCTAGGTGGCGGCTTGGTTGCAGAAGCCGGGAGCCCGGCACAAATTGAAAGCATCCTGCCGCAAGTGATTGAAGGCAACATGATGCTCGCCTTTGCCTATGCCGAGCCGCAATCGCGCTTCAACCTCAATGACGTGCAAACCGCAGCCAGCAAGTCAGGCGACGGTTATGTCCTGAATGGCCATAAGGCCGTTGTCTATCACGGGGAGACGGCGGACAAGATCATTGTCTCTGCCCGGACCAGCGGAAATTCGCAGGACGAAGCCGGGATTTCTTTGTTCGTGGTCGATGCCAAGGCAAATGGCCTTAGCCGCCGGGGTTATCGCACTGTCGATGGTCAGCGTGCAGCGGATATCATGCTGGAAAATGTCACCGTTGCCGCCGATGCATTACTCGGGGCTGAAGGCGGCGCTTATCCAACAATTGAGAAGATTGTTGAGCGGGCCATCGCTGCGCTCTGCGCGGAGGCCGTGGGGGCCATGCAGGCGGCCAATGAAATCACCAATGAATATCTGAAAGAACGCAAGCAATTCGGCGTTCCCATCGGCAAGTTCCAGGTACTTCAACATCGTATGGTCGATATGTATATGGAGGCGGAGCAATCCAAATCCATGTCGGACATGGTAGCGATGAAGCTCTCTATGGATGACGCGAAGGAGCGCCAAAAAGCCGTCTCCGCCGCGAAAGCGCAAATTGGCCAGGCCTCAAAATTTGTCGGTCAGCAGTCGATCCAGCTGCATGGGGGCATGGGCATGACCGATGAATATTCTATTGGCCATTATTTCAAACGCTTGACGACAATCGAAATGCTGTTCGGTAACACCGACTATCACTTCAAGAAGTTTGCGGCGCTTTCAAGCTGAGATTAATTGGATGCCGAGCGGTCATAGGCCACTCGGTACTCCTTCGGAACTTCCAAAACATTTACGTCATCATGGTCGATAAGCTGGCATTTGCAGTCATAGTTTCTTTGACGTTTATTTTCCTCACAATCATCCAGTACATAATAAGAAGCGTAACTCCAATCTCTGTGACCTCGAAAATGCCAACTATTATAAGTTACCTTGATTTTTTCTGCATCCCATACCAGACACGCTGCTAGAGCTTTGTGCGCCGTATAATATCCTTTCCGATACGGGAAGCAATTTTGCCTGTGCCAAATCGATCATCAAGCGCCGCCGTAAACAACATGGTGCGCATTCCCCGTTCTTCATAATTGAAGCTCGATTGCAGCAGGGTCGTCGATTTTCCGGCATTCATGGTGGAGTCGTTAAAATAAAGTTTGGCCATGGAGATGTCTCAGATTTCGGCCCAGACAAAGGGCTCTTTGCGATAGGAAAGATAAAGCGGATGTCCCGGTAATCCCTTTTTCGTCAGGGAGAGGGCATGCACTGTCAGCCTGTTGGCCTTCAGTAAGTCGCGGACGGCGTTATGCCGGTTTTGATGATCGCCATGACTGCCCCAGGCGCAGATGGTCATATCGGCGTCCTTCAGGCTCGCGATAATCGCCGCGTCATTGTCGGAGCCGACAGGTTTGGCGGTGCGTTTCAGATCCCTGGGGTCCGTCGCACGAAAGGCAAAAATATTGACAACATCCAGTGCGGAGAAACCCATGGCGACGGCGCGGCGGTGGCAACGCTCAATGGTGGGATCATTCCGTGTTGCGTCAGCGGTGGAGGGATTGAGCATAATAAACGTTACCTTGCCCCCGCCTCCCCAGCGTCGCCACAGACGGTAGCGATAGGCACCGCAGTCACTGAAATCGGCGCCAGATTGGGCGAAATACTCAGCTTCCATGAGAGGCAGGGAAGGCAGGGCCCGAAGTGCCGCTCTGCCAGATAGCGCGTTTTTCCATCACGAATGCAAAGCGTTCCGATGCCAGGATAGTGTCGAGCCACTTTTGAAGGTGGGGATAGGGCGCCGTATCAAACCAGTCACGGTCAGAATTGGCAAATTGCCGGATGAACGGAAAAATCGCCATATCGGCAAAAGTGGTTTCATTTGACATCAGAAAAGACGTTTTTGACAGTAAGTTGTCTAGCTTTTGTAGGAACTCGGCACCCGCTGTCCGGTAGGTTTCGCGCGGGCTATCGGGAAAGCGAACATGATATTTATACTGATCAAGGTTGGCCTTGAACGGTCCGTCATTCTCCTCGACCAACGCAAATATAGCGGCTTTTGTCTTCTCGTCATCGGGAAGCCAATGTTCTGGATCCTGACGCGCCAACGCCCAGAGCATGATATCGAAGCTTTCCTCCAACACCGTCCCGTCAGCGCATGTCAGAACCGGAACGGTGGCTTTCGGGCTTGCTGTGATCATATCGGCAGGCTTGTCTTTGAGCAGAATATCGCGCAGTTCAACCTGTATACCCGTATAGGCCAGCGTCATCCGCGTCCGAATGGCATAAGGACATCTTCGGAAACTATAAAGGATCGGCAAAGGAGACATATTATTCTGCAATGCGGTTTGGGACATTAGACCATATCAGAAATTACCAGATTCCATTTATATACCGGACCGGAGCCCCGATTACCAGCGGAGCCGGTTCACCCGGCGGCGCATGGCCGCCCGCATAGACTCTTGACGCTGGAATTCGATATCAATAACCGGCTCTTCGTCCTCGAATTCAAAGCTGGGGATTTCAGAGGTACTTACATCGCCCGCTTCGTAGATTTCGTCGGAACCGACCGCGGCATCTGCCCGGGGTTTCAGGTCGACAACATGGGCCGTTTCGCGCGTGCTTTTCGCCCCACGCGACCATGCGCGGGTTGGGGATTTTAAGAGGTCAATTTCCTCAGGTGCGAGTTCAGGTGAGACGGTATATTCTGGGGGCGGAGCCGCCGGCTCGGGACGGGAGGATTGGGCCTGGCAGTCTTTGCGCGCGCCGAAATGCATTTGTGGTGCCGGCTCGGCGAACTCGATCGGTTCGGGATAGGTTTCAAATATTTCGACTTCCGGTGCCGGTGGCGTCTTCAGCTCCGGATCACTCTGAAATATCTTTTCGGCTGCTGCCCTGTCCTTGCGGGTCCGTTGTGCCGACGTAAAGGACGTGGGGCTTTCCAGCCGTGGCAACTTGTTTTCGATATGGTCAACCAGGGTCAAAATTGCATCGCTGAGACGTTTATTTTTCTCTCGCAGCGACTGGTTTTGGGCCAAAAGCTCCCTTTCCCGCACGGACTTTATGTCTGTGTGGCCATAGAGCGATCTTCCACGGTTATGCCGAGCGAAACTCATCTGATGCGTTGTTCGTATCCTGTATTCGAAAAAATATTAGCATTTCCAGAAAATACGGATGCCCAAATCGGCGCTGGAATGCAAAACCAGTTTACGGACAAAATTGGCCCGGAACTACACAAAAAGCAGAGTTTATGGTTAATTTACCAATAATTTTATCTATTCTGAAAGATGGGGACGGAAGGGCGCAAAAATTAACTATAACTTTTTCGAAATATACGATTTGACGGCCGAAATAGTAGAAAACGAACTATTAGGCGGTCAATTTTCCCATGCTTATATGCTTCATGCGAATCGCGTAAAATAGGGCAAAACACTCCGCTCTCGCCACCGATCGCCGGACCTGGACCTAACTTTTTGGCTCTGTCAGACTGCCGAGTTCACAGTTCCCTGTCGTGTAACTGTTGCTGATTTGGCAGAATCTGTTCATGACGATTGCGTAATTACCCGTGCAGTTTTTGAAACTGAGCCAGGCTTCATAGTTGTATTCCTCGCCAGCGGGACCTTCGGAAATCCGGGATGTTAAATACTCGATCTTCGAAATCCCCTCTTTTTTGAAAGCAAGTCGATCCAGATGCTGTTCAACGACTGGCGCACAGTCTTCGGGCTCGTACGCAGAGATACCACTTTGCAGATAGTCTTTGTCCTCGGCGCAAGAGGCAAGGAGAGCAAATGGCGCCGCAATGGCGACAGATATATAAAGAAGTTTCTTCATCACAAACTCTCCCCTAGTATATTAAACATATGGATCTATGTAGGGATTTGAAGCCTGCATGGCAATATTCCCGTGCCTCTAAATAAGTCTGAACTGTACTGTTTCCAGCCCGTCAATATGCCCGCTGATGTCGTCGCCCGAAATCAGCGGGCCGACACCCGCCGGTGTCCCCGTATAGATCAGGTCGCCGGGCATCAGGATAAACTCCTGAGACAGGAAAGAAATTACGTCGCTGACTGACCAGATAAGATCTGAAATACGGGCGGACTGGCGGGCCTCGCCATTGACTGTTAGCGAAATCCGGGCGTTGGCAATATCTCCGGCGTCCCCGGCGGGTGTGATCATCCCGCAGGGGGCGGATTGATCGAAGGCTTTGCCGCTGTCCCAGGGGCGGCGCCTGTCCTTGGCAAGTTGCTGGAGGTCACGGCGGGTGAGGTCAACCCCCGCGGCATAGCCGAATACATGGTCCTCTGCCTGGGCCGCGCTGATATCATCTGCCTGTTTACCAATGGCAATGACTAGCTCCATTTCATGATGAAGATCGTTAGTCGCCTTGGGAAAGGGAATGTCGCTGCCACTTGCCACAACGGCATCGGCGGGTTTTGAGAAAAAAAACGGGGGCTCGCGGTCCGGATCACCCCCCATTTCCCGCGTATGTTCCGCATAATTTCGACCGACACAGAAAATGCGACGAACGGGAAAACGGTGATCTGTCCCTTTCACGGCAACGGAGGGTCTTGGCTGCGGTTCAATAACATAGTCCATCGTAGGCACTGCTTTCATTTTCCGATACAGGTTGTCGGCGAGCTGTTGACAGTTATACTAAGCCGCAAAAACCAAGAAGAAAAGGCGGATCTGTGATGAATAGCTGGACCATTGGCGAAGTCAAAATAACCCGTGTTGTTGAAGTCGAGGTCACGGGCGGCACGCGCTTTATTCTGCCGCAAGCAACTCCCGAGGCAATTTTACCCATCGACTGGTTGATCCCGCATTTTGCTTCGGTCGATGGCAAGCTGATTATGAGTATTCATGCTTTGATCATCGAAACACCGAGCAGACGGATCATCGTTGATACCTGCCTCGGCAATGACAAGGAAAGGACGATCCCTGCCTGGAATATGTTACAGACGACATTTCTGGAAGATCTGGAATCCGCCGGTTATCCGAAAGAGTCTATCGATACCGTACTCTGCACTCATCTGCATGTGGATCATGTGGGATGGAATACAATGCTGGTCGATGGAGAATGGGTTCCGACATTTGCCAATGCGCGCTACCTTATTGGTGCTCGGGAATGGGAACATTGGCAAGCGGCGTCACAGGCGGAATTCGGGGATGTTATCGGCGATTCTGTGGCGCCTGTTGTAGAGGCAGGACTCGCGGATTTTGTCGACATGGATCACCAGATTTGCGACGAGGTCAGCCTTTTCCCGTCTCCCGGACATACGCCCGGCCATGTTTGCGTGCAAATCCGCTCACGGGGACAGGAAGCCGTCATCACGGGCGACAGCATGCATCATCCCTGCCAGATAGCCCATCCGGAATGGTCGAGTACGGCGGATCACGATCCTGATGCAGCCCGAAATACCCGAGAAGCCTTTTTGAAGAAATACAGCGAGACCGATACCCTGATCATCGGCACGCATTTCGCGGCGCCGACGGCGGGCCATCTCAAGACACGGGGTGGGAATTCCTATTGGCTAAAAACGTAGGGTTATAAAGGCGCGTATACATCTCATCTTTCTGAATTTCTGGTTCAATATGGGATTAAGGAGCCGATGACGTCTGCCATCGGCAATTGCGTCGACCCCGCTTAAGAAGGTTGAGCAAGCCGCATTTATCGTTATAATTAGTAGTCGCAGCAAGGTGCAGGATTTCCAACAGTCGCCCGCCAGCTGAATTTCCTTCGGGGCGCAATCCGAATAGGAAGAAAATATATGAAACTCTATGATTTCCCTGGCCCGCCGAGCCCCCGCCGCGTGCGGATTTTTCTTGCCGAAAAAGGGCTGGATATTGAAAAGGTAACTGTCAATATTCGTGAAGGGGCTCAATTTACCGACGCGTTCAAGGCGCTTAATCCGCATTGTACCATTCCGGTTCTGGAGCTGGATAACGGAACGGCGATTTCTTCCATTGACGCAATCAATCGCTATATCGAGGAAATACAGCCCGAACCGCCGCTGTTTGGCCGGACACCGGAGGCACGTGCCGAGATTAATGACTGGTGCCACTATGTGAACGTCAATGGGATCATGGCAGTGGCCGAGGCGCTGCGCAATTCAGCCGAGCGTTTGAAGGGCCGGGCGATCACGGGAAGCCGGAACATCGAGCAGATACCGGCATTGGCGGAGCGCGGGAAACAACGGGTCCATTATTTCTTCGAGGATCTGGAAAAACAGCTTGCCGACGGGCGGGATTTCGTCGTCGGTGATACCTATTCCGTCGTCGATACCAGCGCGTTTGTTGTCGTTGATTTCGCGGGCGTCGCGGGGATCGCCCTGCCGGAGGAAATGACCAACGTCAAACGCTGGCACGCGGCGATGTCAGCCCGTCCCAGCGCCAGCGCCTGAATTTAAGCCTTCTCGGCGGCGCCGTCGTCCTTATCGTCTTTGGACGGTTTTTTCGCTCGGGGCGCGCGTGGTTTCTTTGGTTCTTTCTCCACTGGCTCGGCGACAATGATGACCTCGTCGGCGGCTTTGGCGGCAGGCGGCGTTTGCGGAGGCCAGGGGCCCACCGGGAAAGGCTTTTTATCACTCTGGTAGGAGAGGTAGGCCACGACTTCCTTGTTGTATTCTGCCAGCGAGCCGCCAAAGGCCTGCAGCTGCGCGAAAGGCTCGCCGGTGATCAGCGCCTTGATAAACTGTATAATTGTAATGGCGAACAAAACCGCGCTGGCCACACGGTAGGTGATGGCATAGAGGATGATGAACAAAAGCCTTGTCCATGTGGATTTCGATTTGACATTGTCTTTTACATTATCAGTCATGTAGCGCGCCCCGCATTTAATGAGATCAAAGAAGCTGGCGAACGAACATATTCCAAGCCATTACAGCCAGCGTCGGACCTTCGCCTTATAGGATACATATTCGTCGCCGAACTTATCTTCAAGGTATGTCTCTTCTTTTGCGATGACAAACTGCCGAATGACGTAGAGGCAAAAGGGTAAAAGAACGATCGCCAGGAAACTCGAGGCGGCAATGGCGATTCCAACATAAGCGGCAGCCATCGCAACATAAATCGGGTTTCTGGAGTATTTATATACCCCATCGGTAATAATTGCCGTGGTTGGTTTCCAGGGCTCGACATTGGATCCGGCGGTTTTATGTTTTCGTGCTGACATGACCAGGAAAATAAACGAGACCAGGGTGAGGCAACCTCCAATAATCAGCAGAGCCGTCGATCCAGAGCGGCCATTAATCCAGGTTGAATCAAGAAGTCCGACCATCAAAAAAGCAAAAAAACAAATCGGCGGTGGAATTTTGACGCCGGCGTTATCTGATTCGGACATGCTTGCTCTCCTTATTTCAGAAACTCAATGGATCATACGCCTGCCCTCAAGCGGATACATTCTCTGCCAAATAGTCAATGGCCGCCTGAACCGCACCGTCGCCATGCGCGATGCCGAGGGCTTTGAGGCTCATGTCGATCGAGCCTAACGTTCCGAATAACATCGGCGCGTTAAGATGACCCATATGCGCAATCCTGAGAGCTTTGCCGGTGAACGCGCCAATGCCGACACCGACAATAACGCCGCATTTCTGTTCACAATAGCCATGAATGGCATTCAGGGTTTCCGTATCCGCCAACCGCACGGTCGTGACGGAATTGCTGCGCTCTGTCGGGTCGGTAATGTTGAAGGATAAAACACCCCCCTCCACCCATTTCGATACAGCCGCGCGTGTGGCACCCGCCAACAGGCGATGGCGCAGGAAGATTGCCTCCAGCCCTTCCTCTTCGATCATTTCGAAGGCTTTTTCGAGACCGAAGAGAAGATGCACGGGCGGCGTGCCGGAATATTTCTGGTAATGCTCGGGCCCCTCGCGTGCGCTCCAGTCCCAATAGGCGGTACGGAGGGTCGCGGTCTTGTGCCGTTCCAGGGCTTTGTCACTGACGACAGTGAAACTCAGTCCCGGCGCCATCATCAGACCCTTCTGACAGGCGGCCACAGTGACATCCACCCGCCATTCATCCATTTTATAGAGCGTCGTGCCGAGAGACGCGATGGTGTCTACCAATAGTAGAGCATCATGACCGGCATTATCCATGGCTTGGCGAATAGCAGGGATGTCATTGACCACACTGGAGGCCGTATCGACCTGAACCACCAGGACCGCCTTAATGTCGCCGCTAATGTCCGCCTTCAATCTCTCTTCCACCGCTTCGGGTTTGACGGCAGCAGTCCAACTCCCCGGGAGAACCTCGATATCCAGACCAATGGTGCCACCGGCCTGACCCCAGCCAGTAGCGAAGACGCCGCTTTCCAGCACCAGCACCTTGTCATCGCGGCTCAGAACATTGCTGAGCGCCGCTTCCCACGCCCCATGACCGTTGGCTATGTAGAAATAGGGCGTACCCTTACTTTGCACGATATCACACAAGCTTTTGCGGAGGCGCTCTGTCACGGCAACAAGCTCTCCTTCGCGGATATCAATGGCCGGGCGGTGCATGGCGGCCAGAACTTCGTCTGGAACCGTTGTCGGTCCGGGGATGCTCAGAAATTGGCGACCGTTTCGAACGCTCATGGGGTAGTACTCCTTCTTGCGCGCATGTTCTGGAGGCGCGACAAAGTGTATCTGTTTTTCTCCGTCGGGCAATGGCAAAATGTTCGGTGCCGTTTAGTCATTAGGCTTATCCTTTCGTCGCATCGACATCTGGACATTGCTGTACAGTTGTTTGCTCGATGTGCCCAGGCTGCCAAGCGGTAGGAAGCTGGCTTTATGTGCCCCGGAGGATCGCTGAATTATCCGCAGTATGGCAAATAATGCCAGGAAGCATGTGCAGGCAGAGATAAAATAAAATAGTCCGTCTGGTCCCAGCCGACCCATGATTTGAGAGGCGATGATAGGGCCCAGACTTGCGCCGATACCATAGGCCATCAGCAGGCCCGCGGAAATTTGTACCAATCTGTCCTTATCCGCCATGTCATTTACCTGTGCGGAGGAAATGGGGTAAATTGTGTAACAGAAACCCCCATAAATAATGCCGAAAATATAAATACCGATCACCAGTGGTTCGTTGACGGCCCATATAATGCCGCCGCTGGCCACCGCCGTCAACACAGCGGCAAGGGCCAATATAGTCCGCCGGTCGAACTGGTCCGATAACCGGCCAATGGGGAATTGTAACAGCATGCCGCCCAATAAAATGCTCGCCATGAAAATAGAAATTTCGCGCACAGACAATCCGACGGAAGTCGCAAAAATCGGACCCATACTATTGAGCGACGCATTGGTCATTCCGGCTGTCATCGTGCCGATAACGCCAACTGGTGAGACCTTGATCAGGTCACGAAACTTCATGCGTTCCGGTACGGACGGTTTAGGCGCCTCCGCCCGCGTCAGCAGGATCGGTACGAGGGCAATGGAGAAAATAATCGAGGCGACGGAGAAAAGTTGGAAACTGTCAGGATTTGCCACATTCAACAGGAATTGACCCATCCCGGCGCCGAGATAGTTGGTGATCATATAAAGCGATAGCACGCGGCCACGATTGGTATTCGTTGATCGCTCGTTCAGCCAGCTTTCGACAATCATCACCATGCCCGCCATGCAGAATCCGGCAACAGCGCGCAAAACCATCCAGGCAAAAGGATCGATGATTAACACATGGGCAAGCACAGAAACGGACATAACAGACGCGAAGGCGGCGAAAGAGCGGATATGACCGGCGCTGGCGACAATACGCACGGCATAAACGGCGCCGAACAGCATGCCGACAAAAAATGCGGCCATGATGACCCCGGTTATTTCAGTCGAAAAACCTTCGAGCTTGCTGCGAAGGCCGAGCAACGTGCCGAACATGGCATTTGCCAGCATTAGCAAGCCGTAACTCGAGAGCAACGCCGCGACAGATTTAACGGTCGTCCACATAGCCGGTTAGCTTTCCGGTCGGTCGGGAGAGTTCCGCACTGTCCAGACCATGGCGCCCAGCGATAAGGCGCCCAGAACCGCGAAGCTGGCGACCAGCGGAAGGACCGTGCCGTCGTAAAGCTGTGCGATGATCGTCCCAAGCCCGAGGGAGACAAAAGTCGTGATTGACCCGATAACAGCAGCGGCGACACCGGCGATATGACCCAGCGGTTCCATCGCCATGGCGTTAAAATTGCCGAACAGGATGCCGATGCAAAAAAAGATCGCCATAAAGAAGCTGACCAGCAGCCAAAGCGGCGGATGACCATTTTCAATATACGTGAAAATCAAGAAAAAGCAGGAGATGGCTGTCAGGGCAATCAAGGCGTAGAAGGACAGTCGGCGCATGCCGAACTGCATCACCAGACGCGAATTGACAAATGACGCGGTACCGAGTGCAATGGCCAATACGCCGAAATAGACGGCGAACATCTCACCAACGCCATACTGGTCCTGAAAAATCTGCTGTGACATCGTCAGGTAACCCAAGAAAGCGCTGAAGACAAAACCGCCGACCAAGGTGAATCCGAAAGCTTCACGATTGCGGCAGACTTCCATTATGGCCCGCCAGATTCTTGCCATGGAAAAGGGAGCACGCTTTTCAACCGGCAAAGTCTCTTCCTGCCGTATCCCGAACCACAGCACGGTCCCGACACCAAGGGCGAGCAGCACGACGAAAAGGATCCGCCATTCTGCGAAGAACAGGATGCCTTGGCCGAGCGCTGGCGCCAAAACGGGAACCAAAATGAAAACGGTCATCACCAGGGATACGAAGCGGGCCATGGCACGGCCTTCATATTGATCGCGGATCAGCGCCAAAGACACAATCCGCGGTGCGGCAACGCCGAGGCCCTGCAAGAATCTGCCAATCAGCATGACGGTATAATCCGCTGCGAAAATCGACATCAGGCAACCGACAATAAACAAGCCAAAGCCCGCATAAATTGCGGGTTTGCGCCCGGTGCTGTCCGAAATCGGACCATAGAATAATTGCCCCAATGCCATCCCCAAAAACAGCATGACAATCACATATTGGCGATCATTGGGATTTTCGGCGTTGAGGTCCGTGGCAATATCCGACAGCGCAGGCAGCATCACATCGATGGAGAGGGCGACCATCGATATCATAAAGGCCAGCAGGGTGACTTGCTCGGCAAATCCGAGTTTTGCAGGTGCCGATGACTGTGTCACACGTACACTCCGTTTTTAGCTCTTAAAATTATAGTGAAGGGGCGATGGGTTTCATAGTCCGAAAAATCATCGCCCGATAGCGAAGAGCCACTATAAGCCTATTTCTACGGGTTATGATAGACTGTTTTTAGTCAAACAGCTTTCAGCAATGCCGGGCGTGATATCCCGTTGGGCCAAGGGCTGTTTGCAGTCGCGAAAATGTCAGGTTATCCCATGCCTCAGAACCATAGGAGCTTACCAGATCACGGGCGGATGACGGTCGTTGTGGCCGCCCTTGCGCAAGTAAACCCAGAGCCCGCATAAAATCCTCGTCGCCGATAACAAACTGCGTCTTGTACGGAAGAAGATAAGCGTCAGGGTGACCTTCGAATTCGCCACGGGCTTCTTCATAGTTACGACACCAGATATTCAGAAGCCCCCCGCATTTACGGTCATACCAAAGCGTTCCCATATCTTCACCGATTTCGGCCTCTCCGGAGAGGACATGCGCGGCATGTCGCCAGTCCCGGAATCCGGCCTTCTGCGCGATGAACTGCAGCCCATCCTTATGCTGGTAAGGGGGTTCGGATTTGAGGCTTAGACGCAACATTGCCTGAGCATCGGGATCGCCGCCATTGGCGGATTTTACAAGGATTTTGCTACGAATTTTAAGCTCACCAAGAGATTTTTGCGAACAATAGCCCGCTGACGAAGATGACATATCAATACCTCCAAAGGTCAATCAGGCGCCCCGCGATGCCAAACCAGAAAGGTCAAATATGTATTTTCAATCTCATTGAAACAGGGTGATGTCATCTTTGGCGGGTGGGCGTCCCTGTCAGCCTAGACGGAATATACAAAGGCCGCGTTCAATGTCAAGCCGACTGCTTTTCTCTTCGTTTGTGGCAGATGCTGGTCTATGGTTTCCTATCAACGTCTTATCCTGTGCCCAATAAAAAGAATAATGAGGATCTCATGACAGGGACAACACAAAAACAATCGCTGCAGGGCTTGGATGCCAGACTGGCCAAGATGCCTTTCTTTTATGGTTGGGTTGTTGTGGCGATTGTGTTTATCACCATGGGCATAGGGGTCAATGTCCGCACATCTTTTTCCCTGTTGTTTCCGGCCATATTGAATGAGTATGGGTGGGATCGGGCGACCACAGCGGCGACCTTTTCCATCGGCTTTGCTTTCGCCGGTTTCCTCGCGCCGCTGATCGGCAAGCTCCTGGAGACCGTGGCGCCGAAATATATGTTGTCTCTATCCGCCATTTCAGTGAGTGCGGGACTGGTGCTCTCCACCGTCTCGACGGAACCTTGGCATTTTTACCTAACCCTCGGTATCATGATGGTAGGAACGGGAATTGTCCTCACCTACGTCGGCCAGTCGATGTTTCTGCCCAACTGGTTTCAGCGTAAACGTGGTCTCGCCGTGGGGATCGCCTTTTCCGGTGTCGGCATCGGC
Source organism: Sneathiella sp. (assembly GCA_002732675.1). GTDB lineage: Bacteria > Pseudomonadota > Alphaproteobacteria > Sneathiellales > Sneathiellaceae > Sneathiella. The sequence continues at coordinate 15,141 of NVRR01000043.1, forward strand.
TCCATCCTTTTGATGCCGTTGATACAGGAGACCATTGATGCTTCCGGTTGGCGCGACGCCTGCTGGTTGATGGCGGGATTATTACTCGTCGTTGTCGTGCCGCTCAATTTTTTCTTGCAGCGAAAACAACCCTCCGATATCGGCTTGCAGCCGGATGG
>NVRR01000044.1 GCA_002732675.1 Sneathiella sp.
AAATGCGTCGCTGCTGCAAGGTGAAGTAAGGCTGTCGGTGTCTGCCGAAGATGAAGCCCGTATTGTTATTGACGATTTGGCTTTTGTCAGTCACTTGCGGGGGCTATGTCCCAAACTTCGCAAGCGACGCGCCAATGCCGTCGGCTGGTGGAAGCCCTATCTGTTCTGGGGCGGGGGCGCCGTTGCATCTGTTGCCCTTATTCTATTTTTTATTTTGCCGTTCCTTGCAACCCAGATCGCCTTCCTTATTCCCGATGAAGTGGAGAATACGGCGGGCCTGAAAGCAAAAGAGTTCTTTATCGAGGCCATTGCCAAGCGACAGCGCAAACCCGCGGCGGCCATCATCTGTACTGGTGCGGAGGGGCAGGAGAGTTTGAATGCCCTGATCACGGCTTTGCGGGCCAGCAGTGATGAGGATATTCCTTTCACCGACATAACGGTCCTGAACACGAAAGAGGTAAACGCCTTTGCCTTGCCGGGAGGGCATTTGATTGTGCTTTCCGGATTGTTCGGCCTTGTCGATGATCCGAACGGCATTGCCGGTGTCCTTGCCCATGAATTAGGCCATTCGCAGCATCATCATCCCATGCAGCTGCTGGTCTCAAATGCCGGAATGGCCAGTGTCTTAAGTCTGGTCCTTGGCGATGTATCGGGGGGGACATTCTTGTTGGCCATGGGACAGATGGCGATCGGGGCAAGCTACAGCCGTGATATTGAGCGCGAGGCAGACGAGACAGGTGTCAGCCTTATGCAATCGGCCGGTTTTGATGTCTCGCCGATGATCCTTCTGATGGAAAAACTTCAGAAGAAAAATGGCGAAGATCAAGGGGTTTCCTCAATGCTGAGCACACATCCGGGGCAGGAGGAACGACAGGCGCGACTTGTAGCTGCGGGCAGATCCGGCGGGCCTGCAATGTCCAGAGACGCGTGGACCTCGATTAAAACCATGTGCCAATAGCGCGTGTTATTTCTTCGCTTTCAGACTACGGCCCTTGGCGATGGCGGCATCACCGAATTTTGCCCGCACCTTGTCCATGGCCGTTTCGACGACCTTGTCATGATCATTGCTGCCAGATAGCAAGTCGGGTTTATCGGCATCTTCAAGCAGGCCGAAGCTACTGATCCCGACGCCAATGAGACGAAAATCACGACCGGGCACGGCTTTTTCCAGCAAGGGTTTCACGTGACCGTAAAGCGTCTCGGCCAATTGTGTGGGTTGCGCCAGGGTGTGGCTGCGGGTGAGCGTTTTGAAGTCGCCGGTTTTGAGCTTCAAAGTAATTGTCTTCCCGGCTTTTTCTGAAGACTTGAGCCGCTTCGATACTTTTTCGCAAAGCGGCCAAAGCCGGGCCAGCAGAATATCCACATCACCAATATCGGTGCTAAACGTGGTTTCAGCTGAAATGCTTTTGGCGCGCTGACCCGCCTGGACATGTCGGCTGTCCTGGCCGCGAGACAGCGAATAGAGCCGGCGACCCATGATACCGTAGCGGGCCATAAGCTCGGCTTCGCCCCGATGCTGTAGCTGACCAATAGTTGTGATGCCTTCGGACGCCAGTTTCTTATTAAGCGCTTTGCCGACACCCCAAATGTCGCTCACCGGGCGAGGGGCGAGGAAGCGAACGGCTTCTTCCCGGCCGATCACCGCAAATCCGTTAGGCTTATCAAGATCCGAGGCCAGCTTTGCCAGATATTTATTGTAACTGAGCCCCACAGAGACGGTAATGCCGACGGTTTCTTCAATTTTCCGTGCCAGCCAGGCCAATGACTGTGCCGCCGTTCGGCGGTGCAGGGTTTCGGTGCCTGCGAGATCTAGAAACGCTTCATCTAAGGAAATAGGTTCGATATCTGGTGTAAGGTTTTTAAATAATACATGTATCTCTTTGCTAACAGCGCTGTATTTTTGCATGTTAGGGGCGATGATTGCGGCATCTGGACAAAGCCGCTTCGCCTTAAACAACGGCATAGCCGACCGGACACCGGACATCCGTGCAATATAGCAGCAGGTGCTGACGACGCTTCTGGCACCGTCATAGGCGACGATCAACGGCCTTGCGGCAATGTCAGGATTATCACGTTTTTCGACGGCGGCATAAAAGGCATCGCAGTCAACATGGGCGAGGGTCAGTTCTAAGAGTTCGGGGTGCTTCAGAATTTTCGGAGACCGGCAGGATGGGCATCGGGACGGCGCCTTTCCTCGTGGTTCCTCAACTATGTTCAGGCAATGACGGCACAGGGCGCTCATCGAATTAGGCCCTTTCCATCAGCTCTGCACTGGCCACAGCCAGGCGGCGCCGCGAACCCCGGATGAATCGCCGTGCCTTGCTTTGACGAACTGTGTTTCAATGCTGTCAGAAAAGGCATATTCCTGCCAGAGCGTCGGAATATTCTGATAAAGCCGGGTGATATTGGAAAGCCCGCCGCCGACGACAATAATATCAGGATCGAGAATATTAATCACGCCCGTAAGGGCCTTGGCGAGACGATGCTCATAGACGCAGAGCGTCTTAAGGGCAGATGCGTCTCCGACGTCGGCCAGCGCGACAATCTCTTTTGGTGTCAGGCTGGCATTGCCGGCGGTGGCATGGGACTGAGACAAGCCACTGCCCGATAATAACGTCTCGATACAGCCTTTCTTACCGCAATAGCAATCCAGACCGGGATGTTCAGTTTCTGTCGCCCAGGGAAGCGGGGTATGGCCCCATTCTCCGGTAATGGCATTCGGCCCTTCAACGACTTTGCCGTCGATAACAATGCCGCCGCCGACACCGGTACCAAGGATAATCCCGAAGACGAGATTGCTGCCTTGCGCCGCGCCGTCGGTCGCCTCGGAAAGGACGAAGCAATTGGCATCATTGGCAAGACGGATAGGCCGCTTTAGGAGGTCTTGCAGGTCTTCCCGCAGGGGCTGCCCAATCAGCTCTGTTGTATTGGCATTTTTGATCAGTCCGCTATTGCGTGACACCGCGCCGGGAATGCCGACCCCGACAGATCCGGTGGCGCCTGCTTCGCGTTCGATGTCGAGGACGAGATCGCGGATGGCCTCTGCAATCGGGAAATAGGCGCCGCGCGGTGTTGGTATCCGGCGTCTGGCTATTTTTTCGCCGTCATCACTAAGGGCAATAGCCTCCATTTTTGTGCCGCCAAGATCAACACCGATCCGCATATCAATATTCGCCTGTTTCAATATGCTTGATGATATGGGCTTCGATATCCGGCCAGCTGTACAGTCTTGTATGGCTATCTTCCGCTTGCCCCAGCATGTCGGATAGCCGCTCGTCGGCGACATAGTGGAGACGATGAACATGGGCCGCATGTAAATTGACGGAACTGTGATTATGGGGGATATCGTCAATGAAGAAAGACGGCGCCTTCAGGCCTTCTGTCAAATGACGGACAACTTGTCCTTTGCTACCAATATTGGCGATAAGTGGGTAGTCCATGTTTTTATCCACAAGGCCTTCGCGGCGATCTTTGGCATATTGGGGCGGTACATTGCTGAGTACGATAATCTGCGCGTGCTGACTAAGCGTCGCCAGGCTTTTCGCGGCCCCGTCAACGGCGGGAAGTGTCGCACAACATGTTTCAAAAAAATCAGACAGCAACTTACCAACGGCTTGCGGATCGATGGGCTGAAGGTCTTCCGTGCGGCGGATGTTGCCGGAGAGGGCAAAGGATGACCAGTCAAAGAATAGGTTCTGAGCGCTCAGAAATCCCTCCAGACCCACCATGAAATTAAACAGAACCTCGTCCGCGTCGGTGATAATCAACGGACGGGTCGGGTCTATGACAAGATCGGCAAGCTGCGGTAGGACGTCAGGATGAATACCATCGGTCATGATCAGTAATCCTCCAAAAGGGCGCCGGGCAGAAACTGTCTCGCTCGGACAGGACTGGTGGCATCGATGTTATTGTCTTTGCAAAAATCGATCAGGATATCTTCGTGATGCAACAGGAAATCCAGAATACCGGCCAGTATCTCGGATTTGTCTGCGGAATTTGACAAATCGCCAGGGCTAATCCCTGTCTCCGTCATCAACCAGGAGAGTCTTTCTTCATCGCTCGCGATATATGCGAGGGCCTGAAGCGCTAAAATTTCCGATAGTTCCTGATTCATTGCAATATTTCTGACAATCTTCTTCATTTCGTAAGGGAAAATTAAACATATTTCGGTTTATTGAGTAGTAATGATAGTCTTATGTAACGCAATGGGAAATCTGCATTTGCCGTCAAATGTGGTTTTTTGATTATCAGTCTTAAGGCTTTCGGCAAAAAATAGGTGAATTTGTAATGACCGCCACGGAAATGAACGCAGCGAACAAGAAGACAGTCTTGATTGTCGAAGATAACGAATTAAATATGAAGCTGTTCCGCGATTTGTTGGAGGCGCATGGGTATAATACCCTGCAGACGAAGGATGGAATGGAAGCATTGAGTTTGGCACGCGAGCATACGCCAGATTTGATTCTGATGGACATTCAGCTTCCCGAAGTGTCGGGGCTGGAAGTGACCAAATGGATAAAAGAGGATGAGATATTGAAGTCAATTCCCGTTATTGCGGTTACTGCCTTCGCGATGAAGGGGGATGAAGAAAAAATTCGGGAGGGGGGCTGTGAAGCCTATGTTGCGAAGCCCATATCCGTCGAAGGTTTCCTGAACACCGTCAAAGAATTTATAGGTTAAAGACATGTCAGCACGCATCCTTGTTGTTGATGACGTCATTCCGAACGTCAAGATACTCGAAGCTAAGCTCTCGGTAGAATATTATGACGTGGTGACGGCGTATAACGGCGCGGATGCGCTGGAAATCGCATTTGAAACGCCGCCGGATCTTATTTTGCTGGATGTCATGATGCCGCAGATGGATGGGTTTGAAGTCTGTCGTCGCCTCAAAAAAGACCATCGGACGGCCCATATTCCGGTCATCATGGTTACGGCACTCAGCGAAGCAACAGACAGGGTGCAGGGGCTGGAAGCCGGTGCCGATGACTTTCTGACCAAACCGGTAGATGATGTTGCGCTTTTCGCACGGGTTAAATCCCTGCTGCGCCTTAAAATGATGATGGATGAGTTTCGCCTTCGCGAAGAAACCAGCGCGGATCTTGGCGTCATCAATACCTCCGAAGACAACGAAGAAGCCGTTCATCGTGCGCGTATCCTTGTTATTGACGACAACGAGTTTTCGTCTCGTCAAATGAAAGAGGTCTATGCGGAAGCCTATGACATTGTCATGGAATCGGATATGGAAGAGGCACAAGTCCTTTTAGGGGGCGGTGACTTTGACCTCGCTGTTGTCAGCCTGGATTCGGCGCAATTTGACCCCTTGCGATTATGCTCGCGGATCAGAACGGTTGAAAGCACCCGCCAACTGCCGATCCTGACTCTGGTGGACGAAGCAGACAAGGACAAGCTGATGAAAGGGCTTGAAATTGGCGTCAACGACTATGTCATGCGCCCCATTGATACCAATGAACTGATCGTTCGAACCAAAACACAGATTTTGCGCAAACAATATCAGGACCGATTGCGCCATAACTATCATCGCAGCATGGAGCTTGCGGTGACAGATGGCCTGACGGGTCTCTATAACCGGCGCTATATGACCAACCACTTGGATACGCTGCTACAGCGCGCCAAAATGGATTACAAGCCGGTCTCTGTGCTGATTATGGATATCGACTTCTTCAAGAATGTGAATGACACCTATGGCCATGATGTTGGCGATGACGTTATCAAAGACTTTGCCGGCCGGATCGGAATGAGTGTCCGGGGTGTCGATCTTGCCTGCCGCTACGGCGGTGAGGAGTTTGTTGTGGTGATGCCGGATACGGATTTATCCGTTGCCTCCACGGTGTCTGAGCGTCTTCGGCGTCAAGTCGCGGATAAGCCGTTCACGGATAAGAAGGAAACCTGCGAGATGGTGATCACCTGTTCCATCGGGGTGACGGTTTCGAAAGAACAGGAAGATTCGAATAGTCTGCTAAAACGGGCTGATGACGCCCTCTATGCGGCGAAAAGGGACGGGCGCAATCGCGTGGTTGTGACGTCGGCCAATGTCGCGGCCTGAGCAGGCTTAACCGCCTTGTTCTTCACCAAGGCTCATAAGTGACGTCATCATTAGAATGAGCGGCGGTACGGATGGCGCTATGACGCCGTCTTTCGTTAAACCCCAGGCGCTTGCCAAAACACCGGAAAAGAACAGCATAATGCTATCCGGCTAGTGCCCTAGCGCGAATCCAGCGACGAAAGAAAATAAAACGGGGACGAAAATATCGGCTTTAGCCAAATTTATTTGATTTTGGCTTCCTTGAAATCCACGTGCTTGCGGACAACCGGATCATATTTCTTCATGACCATTTTTTCCGTCAAAGTGCGCGGGTTCTTTTTGGTCACATAGTAAAAGCCGGTGTCAGCTGTGCTTACCAGTTTGATTTTTATTGTGGTTGGCTTCGCCATGTCCGAAACTCCAGTGGTCTCCCGCCCTAGCAGGAATTAAATAATTGAGGCTCGGAAAATACGGATTTAATCACTTAAGTCAAGCCCGACCTGTATTATTTAGCGGTTATTCAGGGGCCGGTGCGAACGCCGGAGCTGCCAGAGGACCAGAAGCACGAAAATTAGGCAGGCGACGGCAAATGTATAGGGCATTCCATGGGGTTTGATGACCTCCATGGCCACACCGGCGGTAACGGGTCCGATAAGACTGCCAAGCCCCCAGAGAGAGCCGATGGCTGCCGTGGCGGTGATCAGGTCGCCGCCTTTGAATTCCTGACCCATGATCACCAGGGCAATGGTATAGGTGCCGACAACGCCGCCGCCCCAGATGATCAGCAATGGCCACAGGAGATACGGTTGGGAGATGACGAGAGGCAGTAGAACGGCCCCGGCCACGCCGACAATGCCGCAGCCGAGAATCACCCAGTTTCGGTCATATTTATCGGCCATCCATCCGATGGGAAACTGTAGCAGGATATTGCCCGCCAGCAGGGCGCTGGTCATCAGCACAGCCATTTCCAGGGTCTGGCCATTCTTGACGCCATATACAGGCAGCAGGGTCAGGACAGATCCGTCAAAAAACGCAACCAATAACGCGGCCGCACTGATCATGGGGGCAATTCTAAAAAAGGAGAGAATGGAAAATCTGCTTTTTGCGCTGAGATCTGGAAATCTTCCGCCGACCAACAAAAACGCCAGACCTGCGGGCAGCACAATCAACCCCGAGATAATGAAGGGAAAGGTTCCCTCGGCACCGATGATATTGATGAGGATCGGGCCAAAGGCGAAGCCGCAGGTCATGGTTGAGACATAAATGGCAATGGTCCGTCCGCGGGTTTTCTCCCGGGCAATGGTATTGATCCAGGCTTCGCTGATCAGGAATAAAATCGCCATGGAAAACCCGATAAGCAGGCGCATGACGAACCAGAAATATATATTATCAGAGATGGCAAGGGCCAGAATGCAGACGGAGGCGAGCAAAAGAGCACCCCAGAGCATTTTACCGACACCGAACAAGCGCGTCCAGAAGGGGATGAAGGGGGAGCCGAGCAAGAAAGATACGGCGGGCAGGGATCCCATGAGGCCGATAATATCGCTCCCATATCCGCGGCGCTCCAATGACAGGGAGACCAGCGGAATAGTCAAGCTTAGCGACACCGCCATTGCCGTGATGGCGGCGATAATGGCGACAAGCGCCAATGTGTTATCGGGCTTGGTCTCTTGCATTGAAAGGGGCCTGGATCAGGAATTGCGGATAAGCGGTTTACCGCGATAATAGGTAAAGAGGGGCACCTTGGAGACATTTTGTGCCGGTGTCGATAGTTTTTTCAGGGTTTCTTCCAGGACGAATTCTGTGACGTCGACCAACGACATTTTAAAAGCATCCTGAACGGTGACCCATTTCAGATCAATCAACTCACCGGAACCCGCAAGTTTTCCCGTGACATGCTGGGCATCAATCATCAAAAATCGGGTGTTAAACCGAATTGGGCTCATCGTTGGCGTGATGGCACGGGCCACATAATCGAGGTTGGAAAAATCCGGAATGAGCTGGTTACCCTCTACATTCCCGATAATAAGACCCGTTTCTTCATGGGTTTCACGCACCGCTGCCGCGGCAACAGCGTTGGCCATATCTGCGGGCTGTGACAGTTGCCGCTGAACGTCTTTGGGCAGGGGGGCGGAGGGGCGCAAATTGGCGTCCGCTATATCAACCCGCCCACCTGGGAAAACATATACATTGGGTAAAAAGCGATGTGCCTTTGCCCGCTTTCCCATCAGGACGAAGGTATCGTCACCTCTTTGCTCATAAATCACGAGGCTGGCCGCATGGCGCGGTATGACAGGTTTATCGGACACTGGAATCATGCTCATTCTTCAGCAAAGACGCGTTTCCCGTACCGCATATGGAACATGGGAACGGGCAGGCTGGCTGTGCGCGGCGGGTTCGCTTTCAGGAACGCATCGGCATAGCCGAGAACACGTTCGGTGATAAGCGGAATGTCAAGTTCAAGCGCTTGGCTGAACGTCACCCATTTCAGATCGAGAAGCTCACCGGAGCCTTTCAACTCGCCTTCCAAAGTTTCCGCATCAGCGACAAAGAAGCGTGTGTTGAAACGCTTTTTGCGCGATGGCGGCGTCACCGCCCTCGCGATATAGTCAAGCTTCGACAAATCAGGCCCGCATGTGGCCGTGCCAAAGTCGTTCCAGACATCGACACGGGATTTTTTAGGGGCCGGATGGGAAGCCGCGAGGCGGAGGCCGGTTTCCTCAAATGTTTCGCGAATAGCAGCAATTGCAAGCGCACGGGCGCGGGCGGGATTGCAGCCACCCCGGCATAGCCGCGCCAGCACATCATCCCGTAATTCGCGGGCCGGGGGTATCCGGCTATCGCTGGCATCAACCCGCCCACCCGGAAAAACATAGGTATTGGGCATAAAACTGTGACGGGCGCTTCGTTCCCCCATTAGGATTTCAGTTGTGTTGCCGCTTTGGCGATAGAGTATGAGGGTTGCAGCATCTTTAGGGCGGGGGGCGGTGGTGCCGTCTGTTCTACTTTCAGCGACAGATCGTTTCTTGTCGGTACTCATTGAGAATTTTCCTGCTTTTCCCCCGAATATGCCGTTTTATGTGATCGAAGTCCAGCGTTGCAGGGGAAAAAGCCGGGAGATCAGGAAAAATCGCCACCGAAGCCATGCATGCGGCGGGCCCACTGAATGCCGATCAAGGCGCCTTTGACCCTCGGCAGCAGCCAAAGGGATAAGACAAGGGAAACGGGGAGCCAGATGGAGAGCTGGACCCAGGTCTCCAGATTGTAATTCTGCTCCACGGTCAATAAGCCGGAAATGACAAAATGCAGGACAATCAGCATGGTAAAATAGGGCGGCGCATCGTCAGCACGTTGATGATGGAGTTCCAGACCGCAATTTTCACAAACATGTTTGACCTTGATATAGCCGTCGAAAACCCGACCCTTACCGCAGTCAGGGCAGCGTCGCAGCAGGCCATTGCGGAAGGCCTGACCAACAGATCTTTGTTCTTCGACGTCGTCCATGGGGTCCAATCTTCTTTTATCGATACCGGTAATAACAGCATATGGGTAAAGAAAGAATGTTGAAAAGGCCTTTGCGACACTCTGCCGCATGTCGATGAGAAGAGGGCAAGGGTTCTGAGCTAATCTTCCCGGCGGCGTCTCAAGGCCCGTTTTTTGCCTTTGGGCATGGTTTTCTTTTTCTTCCGAGTGGGCGGCCGACGTTTTGCGCCCGGGTTTTTATCTTGTGACGGCTTTCGCGTCGGCCGGGGGCGGCTTTCCGTCCCCTCGACTTCAACAATCATGCTGCCCGTGACGATATCCACTTCCCGTAGTCGAACCGCCAATCGGTCGGCAAGGCGGTAAATCTGGCCCGTGCGCTCACCGATAAGAGTATGTTTATCCGGATCAAAGCGAAAATAGTCATTGCCGAGGGTGGAGATCGGCGCGAGGGCGTCGGCCCCTGTATCATCGAAGGACAGAAAAAGACCGGCGCGGGTCACGCCTGAAACTTTCGCCTGAAATATCTCTCCGACCTTATTGGCCAGGAAAACAGCGGTAAAGCGGTCATTGGTTTGCCGCTCGGCAACCATGGCGCGGCGTTCGGTCGCCGAAATATGTGTCCCGATGGCGTCGAATTGAAGCGCCTCATCGTCGCTGAGACCGCCCTCTCCAAGATTGAGCGCCTTGATCAGGCTGCGATGAACAAGCAAATCCGAATACCGGCGGATAGGGGAGGTGAAATGCGCGTAATTTTTCAGATTAAGGCCGAAATGATGTAGATTGTTGGGGCTGTAAACGGCCTGTGATTGCGTCCTCAAGACCAGAGAACTCACCAGTTCGCGATCATTCTCATCCTTGGCCTGAGCCAGAATGCGATTGAATGTGGTGGTCTTCATCACCTGACCCTTGGCGAGGCTGATATTCATATCGCGGAGGGTTTCGCTCAATCCCTGCATTTTCTCCGCCGACGGCGGCTCATGAACGCGGAACATGCAGGGCGCCCGTTTTTTTGTCAGTGCTTCTGCTGCCGCCACATTGGCCTGGATCATAAATTCTTCGATGAGCATATGGGCGTCTAAGCGCTGTTTTTTATGCACGGCCTTGATGAAGCCGTCCTCTCCGATTTCGATCTGTCGCTCCGGCAAGTCAAGATTAAGCGGCCCGCGTTTGTCGCGCGCTTTTTTAAGGCACGCATAGGCATCATAGAGCGGTGCGATGACGGTGGCGAGCAATGGCTCCGTGACATCATCGGGATGGCCATCACGGGCGTTCTGTACCTGTCGGTAGGTGAGGGAGGCATGGCTGTGGATCAGGGCGCGCATAAACTTGTGGCGGAGCTTGTTGCCATTTTCGTCAAACCACATCTGCACCGCCATCACCGGACGGTCGACCTTGTCATGCAGGGAACAGAGATCGCTGGAAAGCTCATGGGGCAACATCGGCACCACACGATCTGGAAAATAAACGCTATTTCCCCGATCTTTAGATGATTTATCTAACTCCGAACCTGAGGTTACATAATGGGCAACATCGGCGATGGCGACAATCGCCTGCCAGCCGCCCTTGTTGGCCGGGTCGTCATCGGCGGCGGCCCAGACGGCATCATCGCGATCGCGGGCGTCAACAGGGTCAATTGTGATCAGCGGGACTTTACGAAGATCTGTGCGTTTGCCAAGTTTAACCGGTTTTGCGGCCAGAGCTTCCTGAATAACGGACTCTGCAAATTCCGACGGTATGCCATGGGCATGAATGGCGATCAGGCTTAAAGACGCGGCATCGCCCATGGGGCCCAGTCGTTCCTTAACCCGCCCTTCGGGCAGCGCCATATGCTTCCCCGGGAGGATCTCACAAAGCACCACGTCGCCCGATTGCGCGCCCTTGGAATTTTCTTCGCGGATAACCACTTCTTTTTTGAGCTTGCGATCTGTCGGTCGTACCCGTCCGCCGTTCCCAATTTTTGTATAGACACCGAGGACAGGGCCGGAGGCACTTTGCAGATGACGGATGATGCGTGCGTCATAAGTCCCGTCTTTTGACCGCGACAGCCGTGCCAATAACCGATCACCGATGCCCGGCGCCTGAACACGGGCTTTTCTTTCCTGCACGATGTAGATAACCGGAAGCGGGCTGTCGTTACCCCAAACCAGAGGCTTCGCCAGAACGTCACCATCTTTGTCAACGCGGGTGACTTCGATAACGCCAACGGAGGGAAGGGTGCCAGCCGGCGCAAGTTCGCGTTTGCGGCCCTGTTCGAGAGCACCGTCCCTGATCAGTTCCTTCAGGATTTGTTTGAGGTAAATCCGATCTGAGCCCTTAATGTGAAAGGCCCTGGCAATCTCGCGTTTGCCAACCGGGCTGTTGCTTTCTTCGATAAACGCCCGGACTTGTTCCTTGGTCGGGAGTACGGCTTTACGGGCGGAGGGGGATTTCAATATGTCCTGACTTTTGGCTGTCGTGCCACGCTATTTTGCCTCCGTCGCTGCTTTTTTCTTTGCAGCGGGCTTTTTCTTTGCAGCAGGTTTTTTCTTCGCCCCGGCTTTTTTGGCAAGCTTAGGCTTTTTCCCGCTCTTCTCTATCCGTTCCGCCAATAGTTTGACAGCTTCTTCCAGCGTAATCGTCATCGGATCAGCGCCTTTGGGGATTGTCGCATTGATGCCGCCATGGGTTACATAGGCGCCGTAGCGGCCGTCCTTCACATTGATATCGGCTTCATCCGTCGGATGCGGCCCGACAACGCGGAGAGGCGGTGCAGCACGGCCCTTGCCGCCAGCCGGTTTTGCTGCCGCCAGCAGTTCCACTGCGCGGTTCATGCCCACCGTCAGGACTTCCATACTGCCCGTGAGTTTACCATATTTTCTGTCGCATTCGACGTAGGGACCGTAGCGGCCAAGTCCGGCGGTAATCATCGTGCCGGTTTCCGGATGCGGACCAATGTCGCGGGGCAGCGCCATAAGTTGCACGGCCAGTTCGAAATCGATGCTGTCGAGCTCAATGTCTTTCGCGATCGAGACGCGCTTTGGCTTTACCTTGGGCGCGGGCTCGCCCAGCTGCAAATAGGGACCGTAGGGGCCTTTGCGCAAGGTGATCATCAATTCGGTCGCCGGATCAATGCCGATTTCCTTGGGGCCTTCGTTGGCGACCTCAGCGTCTGCGTTACTATCCCCAAGCTGCCGGGTAAAGCGGCATTCGGGGTAGTTGGAGCAGCCAATAAAGGCGCCGAACCGACCCGTTTTCAGGCTGAGGCGTCCTTCATCACATTTGGGGCAGGCGCGCGGGTCTTTACCGTCTTCTGTTTCGGGAAACACATGAGGGGCAAGAACACGGTTTAACTCCTCCAGAACATCCGTGACCCGAAGTTCCGCCGTGCCTTCAACAGCTAGATTGAAATCAAACCAGAAATCACGCAAGACCTGCTTCCATTCTATTTTCGCCGCCGACACATCGTCGAGCTTTTCCTCCAACTGCGCGGTGAAATCATACTCCACGTAGCGCGGAAAGAACGAAGACAGGAACGCCGTGACCAGCTGGCCCTTATCTTCGGGAATAAAGCGCTTCTGATCAATGCGGACATAATCACGATCCTGTAAGACCGAAATGATTGAGGCGTAGGTGGACGGACGGCCGATCCCCAGTTCTTCCAGCTTTTTCACCAGACTGGCTTCGGAGTAGCGCGGCGCAGGTTCCGTAAAATGCTGGTCCTCACGGACGACATCGGTGCCGACTTTGGCGCCCGCTTCGACGGCGGGAAGACGTTTGCCGTCCTCGTTATCGCCGGCGTCGTCACGGCCTTCTTCATAGAGTTTAAGGAAGCCTGCGAAACGCATGACGCTGCCGGTTGCCCGCAATGTCTGGCCTCTGCCATCGGTGAAGTCGATGGTCGTGCGCTCCAGCTCGGCGCTTGCCATCTGGCTGGCGACAGTCCGCTTCCAGATCAGCTCATACAGGCGTGCATGTTCATTATCGAGATATTTGGCGGCCATCGCTGGCGTGCGGCTCAGATCTGTCGGGCGAATGGCCTCATGGGCCTCTTGCGCATTCTTGGCTTTATTCTTGTAAAATCTTGGCTGGTCGGGGACGAATTCGGCGCCATATTCCTGAGCGATAACGGCGCGGGCGCCTTCTACGGCTTCATTGGCGATGTTGACGCCGTCCGTCCGCATATAGGTAATAAAGCCCTGGGTCTCCCCGTCAATGTCAAACCCCTCATAGAGTTTTTGGGCCGTCATCATAGTACGTTTTGCCCCGTATCCCAGTTTGCGGGAGGCTTCCTGTTGCAATGTCGAAGTCGTGAACGGCGGCGATGGATTACGTTTTGTCGGTTTCTTGGTGACGTCGGCAACGGAGAAATCTCCTGCCCGGACCTTGTCGGCAACGGTTTTTGCCAATTCGGCGTTGGGCAGGGAAAATTTATCCAGCTTCTTTCCGTCGGCATAGGTCAGGCGCGCCGTGATCTTTTTGCCGTCTGTCGTCAGGAAATCGGTGTCGATGGTCCAGTATTCTTCGGGAATAAAGGCGGCAATCTCCAAATCACGCTCGCAAATCAGGCGAAGCGCCACAGATTGGACACGGCCGGCGGATTTGGCGCCGGGCAATTTCCGCCACAAAACGGGCGATAAGGTAAAGCCGACCAGATAATCGAGGGCACGCCGGGCTTGCTGGGCATTGACAAGATTCATATCCAGTTCGCGCGGATGGGCAATCCCGTCGAGCACAGCTTTTTTGGTGATTTCGTTAAAGACAACGCGGCTGACTTTTGCCGATTTAAGTTTCTTTTTCTCCTCCATCACCTTCATCACATGCCAGGCGATGGCCTCGCCTTCGCGATCCGGGTCAGTTGCGAGATAGAGATTGTCGGCATCTTTCAAGGCATCCGCTATTGCTTTGATATGCTTTGCTGATTTCGCATCATTTTGATAATCCATGGCGAAGTCTTCATCGGGCTTGACCGATCCGTTTTTGGACGGCAGGTCGCGAATATGACCGTAAGACGCCAGGACAATATAGTCCGGCCCAAGATACTTGTTAATGGTCTTCGCTTTTGCTGGAGACTCGACGACAACTACGTTCATAAAAACACCGCAGACTTTCTTTCGATCAGAGGCCAGTTAGCTGGCCGTACCTGTCCTGTATAGAGACGCTATTCGACGATGGAAACCCTGTTTCCGAAATGGCGTTCTATTCTGCCTGCCAACTCCAGTTCAAGTAAAATCGTTAAAATAATTGCGGGAGGCTGTTCCGTGAGGCGGATAATTTCGTCAATTTCGGTCGGTGTGGGACTGAGAAGTGAGATCAGGCGCGGCCTAATTGCCTCCAACTCCTGCTCTGCCGGGATATGCGGTTTGCCGAAGGGCAGGGAGGGTTGATCGGGCTCTTTCAGTGGGCGTCCGCGGCTCGATTGCAGGGCATCGATGATGTCCTCGGCGCTTTCCGCAAGGACGGCGCCGTTGCGAATGAGGTTATTGGTGCCGCGTGCCCGTGGGTCCATGGGGGAACCCGGGACCGCGAAAATTTCCCGGCCCTGTTCCAAGGCCATCCGCGCGGTGATGAGGGATCCGGATCGCGGCGCCGCTTCGACAACCAATACGCCCAGGGACAGGCCGGGAATGATCCGGTTGCGGCGCGGGAAATGGCGGGCTTGCGGTACCGTGCCAAACGGCTGCTCGGCA
>NVRR01000045.1 GCA_002732675.1 Sneathiella sp.
CAGCCCGATAGAAAAACCCCCAGCGCCAGAAAAAGGGCCATACGCGTGAGAAGGGATGCTGTGTGTGTCATAAGATAAGCTTTCTTGATCGGCATTTATTGGACTGCGGCGAGTTGCTGTGAGGCGGAAATTACGTGAACTTCCCGCTCATTGACGACTTGCGCCTGAATAACTTTACGGCTGTTGATATTTTCAACCCGGATGATGTCTCCTGTGCCACCGGCTTCTAATGTTCTGCCGGAGACAGTCAGGAACAAGCCGCCCTGGCGTAGAACGACAGCAACCAGTTTACCTTTTTTGACGGTCACGGGGTCACCCAGGTTATTCATATTCACCGGCACACCTGCGCGGACTGAACGCCGAGGGCTTTTGCCGATAAGTAGGGCAGCGTCAGTAATGGCATTACGGCCAAGTCTTGCTGCATGCACGGCCTTATGCTCAATATCGTCTTCGCGGATCTCACGGCCTGAAGGCGTGAAGTTTTTTAGGACGGGAACCATGATCTGCTTATGGACCTTGCCGCTAATTTTAAAACGGGTACCGCTTTCTACATTGGCGGGAGCGAGGAGTTCAGCCGTAAACTGACCGCTGCGCTTATTGACGTAAATATTTTCAACCGAAACTGTTGCCTCTTGATCTGTACCAACCTTGATATTTGATTGCTGGCTTGCAAAACTGATCTCGAAAAGCTCCAGGTTCATGTCATATTCCAACGCTGCCCGGATTTCTGCCGAGATATTCTCAAAAGGAATACGGGTCCCGAGGCGCTGGATTTTAATCCGCCGCACCGGTGACGTCGGACGCCAGTCCAGACCATGAGTACGGGCGACCTTGGCGACAGAAATTGCCTTGAAGATAACAGATTTTCCGGGGTTCGGGGCAGGGGCAATAACCTGCTCCGACTTGTCGCCGGCACCGTCGAAGACATCGCCAAAGGTAATTTCAGGCCCTTCAACGGTAATGTTCTGCCGCAAGGTTACCAGTTCGCCGCCAAACGCCAATACGGGCATGGACAGGGCAACAAGAAGGGCGATGATAGATGTGTAATATTTCATAACAGCCTCATTCATTCTGAATAGTCATTAGCCACTAAGCTGATTGGTAACAGACATCATTTCGTCTGCGGCGGTGATGGTCTTGGAACACATCTCGTAGGCGCGCTGGGCGCTAATGAGAGATGTAATCTCCTGAACGGCGTTGACGTTCGACATTTCAAGATACCCCTGGCGCAATGTACCGAAACCTGTCGACCCCGGAACGCCGATGGTCGGTGCTCCAGACGCTGTACTTTCCTTGAACAAACTGTCGCCAAGTGGCTGAAGGCCCCCATTATTAAAGAAGATGGCGAGATCGAGCTGGCCAACAGTCTGTTGACTGACCTGACCATCGATCTGCACCTGAACTTCGCCGCTCGGGTTGATGGTGACGGCGATGGCGTCCTGCGGGATTGTCACACTGGGGATAACGGTAAAGCCGTCCTGGGTGACAATTTCTCCGCTTGGGCTCAACTGAAAGGAACCCGCCCGGCTATAAGCCTCTTCACCGCTTGGCAGCAGGACCCGAAAGTATCCTTCGCCTTGTATGGCCATGTCGTAGGTGTTGCCTGTTGCCTCCAGGCCGCCCTGATCGGTAATCCGGTAGACGGAGGCGGTTTTTACACCGACACCGATCTGGATACCGGCGGGCACGATTGTACCTGCGTCAGAGGAGGCAGCACCGGCGCGTTCCATATCCTGATACAGGAGATCCTGGAATTCAGCGCGTTGCCGCTTAAACCCTGTGGTTGTCATATTGGCGATATTATTGGAGATAACATCGACGTTGAGTTGCTGGGCCAACATTCCGGTGGCGGCAATTCCGAGTGCACGCATTTTATCTATCCTTCTCTATTGTACTGCTGGCATTTCTTCGATTGTCTTCATTTGCAGATCATGTTCTGCATCAATGAGTTGCTGGGCGGACTGGTAGGCCCGCATGATGTCAATCATTGCTGTCATTTCAAGAATGGGCTGAACATTGGATTTCTCTAGCATCCGATGTACCAGTGCGGCGCCGACAGCCGGTACCGGGGTAAAACCTTCAGCGTCATAAAGCCCGTCACCCACTTGCTTGAGCACTTGCGGATTTTCGAAACGGACGATTTCCATTTTCTGGGTTTGTCCGGGGCCGGTTGTAACCGTGCCGTCCGGGGCAAAGGTAATTTCCTGGAACTGCACGTTTACAGACATCTTGCGGCCCGTCTCATCCAGCAAAAAATCATTGTTGATGGTGACGATATTCCCTTCAGGATCCAGACGAAAACTGCCATTTCTTGTATAGCGAATGCCCTGTTCCGTTTCGATTGAGAAATAACCTTCTCCACTGATGGCGACATCCAGCGGACGGCCAGTATGGCTGAGTTCACCTTCTTGCAAATTCCGGTAACTGCCGTAGTCTTCGACGAAGGACATCTCCGTCGCGCCGACTTTATTAAAGAGAAACTCCTTGAACAAAGGATGCTCGCTCTTAAAGGCTGTCGTGTTCAGATTGGCGAGGTTATTGGCAGTAATATCTAACCACCGTTTCAGCGCCATTTGCTGTGATAATCCAATTGCAACTGCATTTTCCATTTTTTCTGCCCTTCTGGCACAAATTGACTTGCCTTTCATATGCAGAAGCTGTGCCAGAAAAAAAATCATTACAAAACAAATAGTTACTATGAATTCAGCCCTGAATTAGTGCAGGGAGGCCCGGCGATTTTGGCCCAGAAGGGCAATTTTTTCCTACCTTTCTGGCAATAGGCCATTTTTTAGGAACATTTTTCTAAATAAATAATCCTTTTTTATGCAAGTTCTTCACAATCTCAACACCTTGTTAACCAAGTTCTCCTAGTCTGACTGCATGATAAAGGGGCGATACAATCGTCGAAAGGGTGACTGGATCAATGGCAGATGAGTTAGAAGACGAAGCACAGGACTCTGAACTTGAGGGGGATGAGGTTAAAAAGAAGCGGAAGGGCCTGAGCGGAAAAGCTCTGGTTCTCTTTGTCCTGCTCCCGATCCTGGTAATCGGGGGTGGCGCGGGTGGCGCATATTTCGCGGGGCTCTTTGACAGCACCGGTCCGACCGAAGAAGAGTTGGCAGCTGAGGCGGCAGAGAAAAACAAGAAGGTTGTCTTCTATGACCTGCCGGAGATGCTCGTCAATTTAAACTCCGGATCAACAAAAAGCAGTTTTCTGAAACTTGGCGTTTCGCTCGAACTCGAAGACGAAACAACAGTTCCGGATCTTGAACTCCTTATGCCGCGGATTATGGATAACTTCCAAGTCTATCTTAGGGAATTGCGGAAAGAGGATTTGAACGGCTCCGCCGGGGTTTTCAGGCTGAAACAAGAACTCCTGATGCGCATTAACAGCTCGGTCAGTCCGATTAAAGTCAATGATATACTTTTTAAAGAAATGCTTGTGCAGTAGGAAGCCGGATGTCTGATCAAAACGATGAAATGGATATGGCCGCTGCGATGGAAGCGGATGATGATATGGCGGCTGCGATGGCGGCCGGTGATGATGATGACGACATGGCCGCCGCAATGGACGGAGCGGGTGGTGAGGACGACATGGCCGCTGCGATGGGCGGGGGCGATGAGGACGCAGGTGCCAGTATTGCCGAAGCCTCCAGCGGTCACGCAACGCGGGTTCTGAACCAGGACGAGATTGACAGTCTTCTTGGCTTCGACATGGATGGGGACAGTTCCGGGGAGAATTCCGGCATCAAGGCGATTATCAATTCCGCCCTGGTGAATTATGAACGGCTTCCGATGCTGGAAGTGGTTTTTGACCGGCTTGTCCGGATGATGACCACTTCGCTTAGAAACTTTACATCGGATAACGTTGAAGTCAGCCTCGATAACATCACATCTATTCGTTTCGGCGATTATTTGAATTCAATTCCTTTGCCCGCCATCCTGAGCGTATTTCGCGCTGAAGAATGGGACAATTATGGTTTGATCATGGTCGAAAGTTCCCTGATTTATTCCATCGTGGACGTCTTGCTTGGCGGGCGGCGAGGGACGGCCGCTATGAGGATTGAAGGGCGGCCTTATACGACCATCGAACGCAATCTGGTGGAACGCATGGTATCGGTTGTTCTAAGTGATATGTCTGCGGCTTTTGAGCCTTTAAGCCCTGTCAATTTTGTGCATGAACGGATTGAAACCAATCCACGATTTGCGACCATCGCCCGGCCTGCCAACGCGGCCATTCTGATCAAACTCCGGATTGATATGGAAGACCGCGGCGGGCGTATTGAGCTTCTTCTGCCGTATGCCACGCTTGAACCGGTTCGTGAATTGCTTTTACAGATGTTTATGGGCGAGAAATTTGGCCGCGACAGTATCTGGGAAAACCATCTGGCGACAGAACTCTGGTCGACAGAAGTCGATATTCAGGCGGTTCTGGACGAGAAGGAAATGTCCTTGAGTGAAGTGCTGGCCATGGACGTGGGTGATACCATCATGTTCAACGCCTCCCCCGATAGCCCAACGGTTTTAAGGTGTGGCGGGATTTCTATGGTATCTGGAAAAATGGGTCGTTCGGGCCAGAATATTGCAGTCAAAGTTGACAAATCACTACGGCCAATGGGGTAAAGAAAATGATGAATTATATTTCGGTGGATTTCTTGTTGAATATACTCTTGGTCGGTCTGTTGCTCGCGACGATTGGCTATTGTGCGCTTCTGAATAAAAGACTGTCGGTTTTGCGCGGCGCGCATCAGGAGCTACGAGACCTGTCCGCGGCCTTCGATCAGTCCATTGTCAAGTCCAGGCTCGGGGTTAATGAATTAAAATTGGTTGCGGAAAGCGCCGGACGGGAGATCAAGGCGGAAATCAGTCAGGCGAAGGACCTGATTGAGGAGTTGCAAATGATCAATGCCTCCAGCACCCGGATTGCAGATCGCCTGCAAAAAAACACCGTGACAAAGCCAGCGCCGCGTTTGCATGTTCCGTTTGCTGACGACCCGGCGGGCCTTTTCGGCACAGAAGAAGAGACAAGTAACGTTGTTTCACATACCCCCAGGGCATTTCGGACAGAAGCTGAAAAAGAGCTTTTTAACATGCTGCGTAAAGCGTCATAGGGCAGAGAATACAGATGTTGAAAAATATACGCGTTCTTCCGCTCACGCTTGTTGCACTGCTCCTTATTTTTGGGCTCAAGATAGGGGCCGTCTGGACGGACGCCCAAGGGCTCCTTTTTAATATGAGCATCCAGGAAGCCCAGGCGACGGAGCAAAAGGCCGAGACCGAAGAAGAGGCCCCTGTTGAGGAAAAGGTCGCAAGTGAGGACGTGGTCGCGGAAGCCAAGCCACCGGTAAAAGATCTGTCCATGCCACCCCCGCCGCAATTCACCAAAAGTGAAATTGAGGTTCTGGAACGGCTTGTTGAACGACGCTCCGAACTTGACCGTCGGAACCAGGAAATCGATATGCGGGATAATTTGTTGAAAGCGACGGAAGCGCGCATCGACGAAAAAATCAGTCAATTGAAGGAAATGGAAGAAACGCTGAACAAGCTTCTGCAGCTTCATGATGAGCAGAAAGTGGCGCAGCTGGACAGCATCGTCAAGATATATGAGAAGATGAAGCCAAAGGATGCAGCGCGGATTTTCAACAGTCTTGAAATGGAGATCCTGATCAATGTAGCCAGCAAAATTAAGGAGTCGAAAATGGCCCCCATCCTTGCGGCTATGAACAGTCAGCGGGCAAATAAGCTGACCGTAGAGCTGGCGACCCAACGGCAATTACCTGGCCGCGACAGCAAGAAAAGCTAAATATCCCGAAACAGACCATATCTCGCTGTTTGAATAGTAATATTTACCGCTGATTAACCATTCGGCGGTAAAATTTGCCCAGTAGTAAATGAACTGTTCTTTTCCGAGAGGAAAATGGCTGAGAAAGCGGGATACGTGGCAATAGCAGATCCGGACAATCAATGGCAAAGTGACCTCCCTGGTCCAACCTTGTCGCCGCAAACGAATAGGGGCGGGACAGCCGTGGTCTTCGTATCCCTGTACCTTCTACTCCTCGCGTTCTTTATATTTCTGCATTCGGTCTCCGTCCCCCAGGAGGAAAGAGCGCGAAGCGTTCTTGGCAGCATCAGTCTTGCCTTCAAAGGACTATCAAAAGAAACACCAGCAGAAAAACAAAAAACGCTGTCGGGCGAAGAGCAAGGGACACAGGAGTTTCATGCCAAACTCAGGAATGTGTTTGAAACGGCTGTCCCCCTGGTTGAATCGCGTGTCACGAGGGACGGGACCCGCCTGCAGTTTAGCGTGCCGGTTGATCAGTTATTTAATCGAGGAAGTGACGGACTTCGCGATTTGAAGCAGGAATTTTTGGACGATGTTGCGGGTGCCCTAATCCGCCGTAATCAAAATACTGCAACGGACCTGGAAATCCTCATTGGTGCCGGGCTTCGGCTCCCAACCGATGGTGACATTGAAAATAACCTTGCGACCGCTCGGGTCAATAATCTCGTGCAGCAGTTACTGTCTCTTGGTGTGCCGTCTCGCAATCTCTCCATTGGAATGGAAGAGGGGGATGCCGGTCTGGTTCATTTCAGTTTCTTTCTACGGTCGTCCCTGAATTTTCAGTTTCAGCCAGACGGGGATCGGCAATGAGCCCGTTCTTGACACCTTCAGTAAAAACGGACGCGGCCAGTAACATCTGGATGACATCGCTTGCAGATTTGCTGGCACTGCTTCTCGCATTTTTTGTTCTGATGTTCTCCATGAGTGAAATTAAGGTTGATCGCTGGCAAACGCTGACGGAAACCTTAGGCAACAAGATCAGTGACCATACGGATCTGGTAACAAAAACCGGAGAAGCTGAGAAGA
Organism: Sneathiella sp.; assembly: GCA_002732675.1. Classification (GTDB taxonomy): domain Bacteria; phylum Pseudomonadota; class Alphaproteobacteria; order Sneathiellales; family Sneathiellaceae; genus Sneathiella. Next base: position 6,869 of record NVRR01000045.1, read on the forward strand.
ATATGGGCATGGTGAGTGAACCCAAAGCCATCAATATTGCCTATCTGGAGCATATCCTCAATGGCAAGAAAGAGCAGAGCCCGTTGCTGGCCAATGTCCGGATTTTCAAAGCTGAGGATAAGTTGATTATCTCGCTGGCGGGAGCTGATTTCTTCAAGCCCGGTACGGAAAAAGAAACCGGCAATATTGGTGAAGTCGTTCATTTGATCGGTGATACGCTACGGCATATCCGCAACCGGATTGAAGTATACGGGCATACCGACCCGGACCCGGTGACGTCGCCAACGGCAAAATACAAGAATAATTGGGTGCTGTCAGTGGCCCGTGCCTTATCAGTCGCCAATGAGCTCAAAAGGGCCGGATATATTTATCCTGTTCGTGCATTTGGAATGGCAGATTCACGGTTCAATGAATTGGTGGCCATTGAGGATATTCAACGGAAATACGCCTTCGCCAGACGGGTTGATATTATTGTGCAAGAAGCTGAAGGCCAAGGACGCTAGGATGACGGGATCAATGAAAAAATACGGTTTACAGCTGGTCGTTCTGATATCAGTCATGGCTGGACTATGTCTACCAGTTGCAGAGGCAGCGGAAACGACGTTGCAAGTACGGGCAACGGATCAGGGCTCCGTCGGTCAGCTGGTTCTTGACTGGGGGCACGTGCAGCCTTTCAGCGCGGAGCTGGAGGACGGATTTCTTTATGTTCGCTTTACAACGCCGTTCGACGCCGATTTTACCGAAGCCTCCAATATACTTTCGTCCTATGTCGGCCCGGGCGAAATACTCGAAGGCCAGCAGTCCTTTAGGTTTCCGCTGAAAGGCGATATTCAGCTTTCGGCGAAAAACAACGGAACAGAGATCGTTCTTGACCTGACTAAATCAAAGGTAGCCACTGGTAAATCCAGGGTAAAAATCAGAAGCGGAGAGCATGATGCCTATACGCGTCTGGTCTTTGACTGGCCGGGTAAGTCCGCAAAATATAGCGCTGAGGTATCTGGTTCCGAGCTGATTGTCACGTTTGACGCGATTGCCGATATTGATGCCGGCAAGATTAATGAAGATCCGCCCGCATTGATAAAATCTCTGACGGCGCAAATTTTTGGAACAACGACCCGCGTTGTCATTTCGCTGTCATCCGATATGGTGATGAGCAGTTTTACCAATGAGAATAGCGTTGTGTTTGACGTCCGCACCAAGACGAATTCAGCGGCGGCGGAGCAAAAGCCAGCACCTCAAATAGAAGTCGCCGCCGCGCCGATAGCGGCACCGGTTCCAGCGGTTCTGCCGGAGCCGGTAGTCCCGGAGGGCCAGGAGACTGACGAGATCGTTCAGACTGCACCCGCGCTGAAAACAGATATGACATTTGCCGTTGTAGTTACCAATGTTCTGGAAATAGAACCCGAAAATTACGATAATCTGAAGCCGGATGAACTTGATGAAATTTCTCCCGCATCTGGTTCGGTAATCACATCAATCGGTCCGACGGTTATTGTCGACGCTCCGCCCGTTATTGTCGACGCTCCGCCGGCTATTGTCGAAGCTCCGCCAGTACCAAGGCAGGAAAAACAGGTTGAAAAAATGCCTGCAAAGAGCGTGCTGAACAGGAAATCTGTCGCGGCTCAAAATTCCGAAAAAATGGCGGTGAAAATCGCCAACTTGAAAGACGGATTTAGGCTGATTTTCCCTTGGCAGACGCCAGCGGCAATGGCCATGTTTGAGCATGGAGGTGCGTACTGGGTCGTCTTTGATGAAGGTGTAAGCGCGGATTTCTCGGGCCTCGCCGGTCCGTACAAGTTTCTCGTCACCGAGTCTTCACAGCTGGCGCATGAGACCGCTACCATTTTGCGCTTCAAGTTTCGGGATGGGTATATGCCGAAGGTCAGCAAGGCCAACGATGACTGGCATATTGATTTTCAACTGGACGCCAAAAAAGTCGTTGAAAATGCCATTGAGGTGCAGTCTCAGGCACCGACCCTTTCCGGGCCACGGCTTTTTGTTCCGGCTGTACAAAACGGCGAGAAGGTCAATTTTACTGACGCAGAAACAGAGCACGAGTTGACAGTCGTGCCGTTGCATGTCGCAGGTTGGGCTTTCGTTGAAAGTAAAACGTATGAGATGATAACCATACTGCCCACTGTCCAGGGAATTGCACTCTTTGCCGAGCATGGAGATATGGACGTGGCGGTTGAGCAAAATGGTGTGGTTGTCTCGGCCCGTGCAGAACCCGGAAAAATGGGTAAGTTACTGGCTGAAAAACCCGAGCCGACATTAACTCTCGATCCGACGCCGACGCCGAATTTTCATAAAGCCCACTTTGTCAAGTTAGCGGACTGGCGGCAGGTAAAGCCTCTGTACTTTACAATCCGCAAGCAGGAATTGCAGAATCATGCCGCGTTGGCTGGACCTGAAGATAAATTGAAATCTTTGATGTCATTGGCAAAATATTATGTTGCCCACGGTTTCCATGCTGATGCCACAGGGGTTTTGGCGGAGATTAAAAAACGCTACCAGAAGATAGGAAAAGATCGCGAATTTCGGCTGCTGGTCGGCCTTTCGTCATTTGGGCTACATCATTTGGACATCGCCAAACATAATCTGTTTCACGCAGATTTTGATGGGGATGTTGAAGTCGCGCCGTGGCGCGGCATTTTATCTGCTGAACTTGGCAATTGGGAACAGGCCGCCCAGGACCTTAACTATGGTGCAGGCGCCTTTAATATCTATGAAACGTCAATACAGAACCGGTTTAATCTAGTACGGGCGCGGGCGGCGTTGGAAGATTTCGACGTGAGTCTTGCAGAAAAAATCCTGGCGTTGGTGAAGGAGCCCAAATCCAATGAACAGGCGTCAGCGAGAGCCCTGCTTCAAGGAATGGCGGCATTGCAACTTAGCGATCTGCCCCTGGCGCGACTGAAATTTGATGAGGCATTGGAACTGGGATACCGCCCGATAGCTGAGCGGGCCCGATTTACGAAAATAAATGGGGATCTGGAGGCTAAGGAAATCTCGCCGGAAGATGCCATAAGGGAGCTTGAAAAGCTTGATTTTGCCTGGCGCGGGGATGCATTGGAAGTTGATATCCAGAAGCGTCTCGGTGATCTTTATGTGGCGACGGGAAAAATTGGCAATGGCTTGGAAACCTATAAGCGTATTGTCCGTAATTTCCCAAAATCCCCATATTCAAGGGGCCTTGGCCGGAAGATGAACGATATGTTCGCGGAACTCTTTTTGGAAGGGGGGGCGGATGAGCTTCCTCCGATTAAAGCGTTGGCGATTTACTATCAATATCGGGAACTTACGCCTGTCGGGCGAAAGGGCGACAAAATGATCCGCATTCTGGCCGACCGGCTTGCTCGCATCGATTTGCTTGAGCAATCGGCCCAGCTGTTGGAACATCAGATTAACTTTCGCCTGAAAGGTGAAGAGAGAGCCGATGCAGGCACGAAACTGGCGGTCATTCACCTTTGGAATGACAAACCGAAAGACAGCTTGCGGGTGCTTTACGAAACCCGCTGGCGGCAGCTACCGCCGAGCGCAAAAAAGGAGCGTAAATATATAGAAGCGCGGGCGCAGGCAGGGTTGCAGAATTATAGCGACGCGCTTGACTTACTTGCGCAAGATAATAGCGATGACGCGAATATTCTGCGGGCAGATATACATTGGAAATCCAAAAACTGGGCCAAGGCTATACCGGCGCTCGAACGTTTGATTGGAAATAGTGGGAGTGACACGTCAGAGGATCTGGACCGCATGGACCGGCAGCGGATCATGCAATTGGCTGTTGCCAGAAGTCTCGCCAAAGACAAATCCGGCATTCGAAAAATGCGGGCAACCTTCCGGCCGAAACTGGAAGGCACTGGTGACCTGGCGGCATTTGACCTGATTACGGAAGAGAATGATCCGTCGGCGTCTGAATTTCGGGAAAGAGCAACGATTATCGCCAAAGTCAGTCAGCTGGAATCCTTTATGGCCGGATATCGCGAAAAGCTCAATAACGGGGAATTCTGGGCGACATACTAGGCGCAGACCTTACGCTCTTTCAGCCAGAATTTCGCTAAAGAGCATGGGGTCGACGTTGCCGCCCGACGCGATTGCAACGACGGTTTTACCTTTGATATCGAGCTTGCCACTCAACACGGCAGCGATGGCGACGGCGCCGCCGGGCTCCACAACACATTTGAAGTAGTGAAACGCTGCCCGTAGGGCGCTGCGTGTTTCGGCGTCGCTTACCGCAAGCCCGCCAGCCAACGTGGTCTTATTAATGCCAAAAGTGATCTCGCCCGGAATCGGCGTGACGATCGCATCGCAGATGCTACGATGGCCCGGCTCATTACTGACACGTTCGCCCAATTCCAAAGACCGCTTCAAATCATCGAAATTCTTTGGCTCGGCCGCATAGATTTTGGTGTCTGGGCTGAGGTCACGAAGGGCGAGGGATGTGCCCGCTATCAGGCCGCCGCCGCCAGCCGGGCAGACGCAAATATCAGCGTGGACGTCCCGAGCTTTCAGCTGTTCGGCGATTTCAATACCTGTCGTCCCTTGCCCCGAAATGACAAAATAATTGTCATAAGGCTTGATCAGGGTGAGATTGTTTTCCTCAGCGATTTTCCGTCCAATGTCCTCACGCGACTGATGATAGCGGTCATATGTCACTACTTTTGCGCCGTATCCCCGGGTGTTATCCAGCTTGACCGATGGGGTATCCTCCGGCATCAGGATGGTGGCTTTAATCCCCAGCATTTTTGCGGAGAGAGCCACTCCTTGCGCATGATTACCGCTTGAATAAGCGAAGACACCGCTTGCTTTTTGCTCCTCGGCTAGTCGGCTGATGGTGTTATAGGCGCCGCGAAATTTAAAAGACCCGGTATGCTGCAATGTTTCGCATTTCAGGAAGAAACGCGCACCAAGCTTTTCATTGAGGGCATAGGATTCTAGCAAGGGCGTCCGGACGACAATGCCGCTCAGGTTTTCGGCAGCATCCCGTACAGATTGATAGGAGGGGATTTTATCGAATTCCAGCAATGAATTTATCCAGTTGATCTGTAAGTTCGGGTTCATTTAAAAGCGGGACATGACCACGATTTGGGAGCTCGATCCTTATCATGTCTGGATTTTCCTTCGCCATCCTGTCAAACACCTCTTTGCTGAGCACGTCGGAGAGAGCGCCGCGAATGGCCAACGTTGGAATGTCTGTAAGCGCCCGAAAAAACGGCCACAAATCAATAGGCTCCCCAGATTCAAACTGCTTTGCCAGTGCCTTGCCGAGATTTACATCGTAATTGAAACGGTAGTTATTTGCAGCTTCGTCAAATGTGAAGGTATTCTGACACTGCGCGAGCCAATCCTCAGAATTGAGATCCGGATAAGCGCCTGAATACTGTTCCTGCTGGGCTTCCGCTGCCGCCTCCATCGTAGGATAGCGGATATCTTTACCCACATAATCGAGAATACGGGCGCCGCCTGCGACAGCAATTTCCGGTCCTACATCATTCAGAATCACGCCAGCGATAAAGTTTTTGGCAAACCCCGCCAGCCCCATGGCCAAAAGGCCACCGAGAGACGTGCCGACAAAAAGCGCCTGTGGAATATTTTTCTGCGTCAGAAAAGCGAAGATATCGCCAACGTAAGCTTGCGGATTATAGTTGATGTAATCCTCATCATAATCAGATTTCCCGCGGCCGCGATAGTCAAGTGCATAGACTTTGCGATCTTTGGCGTATCGCATGGCAAAGTCATGAAAATCGCCGGAATTGCGGGTCAGCCCAGAAAGGCAAAGTATCGGGCATTTATCTCCGGCATGGCCATATTCCCGGTAATATAATTGGAGGCCATCTGTGGACGGGTAATAATTTTCACTAAAAGACATGCTGACTATCCGTTAAAATTCACTATGCGGCTCCGACAATTGGCGGCAGTTGCGAGAGGTCTGTAATCTGGCCGTCCGGTTTGCCGGGGAGCCTTTCGTCGGCCTGTCCGAACCGGTTACACCAGACAACGTTGAAGCCAAAGGCTTTGGCGGCATAGGCATCCCAGGAATTTGAAGACTGGAAAGAAATTTCAGACGGCTTCACACCGAGCTGATCAACGGCCATCTGATAAACCGACGGGTCGGGCTTGTATATTCCGACTTCCTCAATGGAATAAGACCCTGCCAACAAGTCGGCAATACCGGCATTGGCGACGGCCGCCGCCAGCATTTTAGGTGTCCCATTGGAAAGAATGGCACATTTGATACCTGCGCCATTGAGTGTCTCCAGCATGGGTTTTACCTCAGGGTAAGCGGAGAGCTTGAGATAAAGGTCCATAAGTCGCGTGCGCAATTCCGGATCATCGACACCGGATGTGTTCAGCGCGAAATCAAGGGCATCACCGGTGACCTGCCAGAAATCTACATGACGCTTTTGCAGGCTCCGAAGCCAGGTATATTGTAGTTGCTTGAACCGCCAGTTATTGGCAATTTCCTCCCATTGTGCGCCCAGCGCCGCCTGCTCTTCGCGCGCGGCCGCATTGACATCAAACAAAGTGCCGTAGGCATCAAAAACACAGGCTTTGATATTGTCGAGTTTTAGTGTCGTCATTTGGTCTATCCGTCTTGATGAGGCGCCCGGGAAGAATGTTGGACGAATGGCCACGCATTGCAAGTAAAGAATTCAGGCTAACAAGGGGTCCAGACCCTAATGCGTTTCGCTGCCCCGATTGATATCTTTGTCAATTTGCAGGAGGCTAATCCGGTTACGGTTTAGCCGTTGCCGGTAAACCTGCAGATTTTCGATGACGCGCTGGACATAATTTCTGGTTTCCGAAATGGGGATCAGCTCTATCCAGTCGACCATGTCGATTTCGCCCGTCCGCGGATCTCCCCATTCCTTGATCCAGCTTCGGACCCGCGAAGGGCCGGCATTATAGGAGGCAATAGCCAGAACGTAGGATCCGTTGTAGCGATCGATCAGATTGCCAAGATATGAACTGCCGAGCAGAGTATTATAGTTGGCATCCTCCGTCAGCAGGCTTTTCGAATAGCTGACATTGAGTTTTTTTGAGACGTTCTTGGCTGTGGCGGGCATCAATTGCATTAAACCGCGGGCACCCGCACTGGAGATCGCGTCAATGGCGAAGGCGCTTTCCTGACGGGTAATTGCCAAGATTAGCGGCAATTCGATAGCGGGATTATCAAGATCAACAGATTTGGTTGGCCAGTTAATTTCAGTCAGGTCCGTGCCCAATTGGTGGGCGCGTTTGGCGACGGATATAGCGTAATCTGGCCGACCTATTTCTGTCGCAAGTGCCGCCAGATAGGTATATTCTTCCGGACGCGAGACATCTTCTGCCATTTTGAGCAGAAATGATTTCGCCCATTTTGATTTTTCCAGCTCACCCAGATGGCGGATCACCATCACCCGTTCATCCATGGCATAGGCGGTCAGTATTGACGCGTCAGGCCCATTAATTTCCGGAATGAGCGGAAGACGGCGTTTGCCCATTTCATGCAGGGCCATCTGCCCATAAAATGTCGTGTAATGACGAGCGGCGATTTCAAACCAGAAATTTGCTTTTTTCGTGTCATTGAGTGCAAGTTGCGTGCGGCCAATCCAGTAAGCGCCACGGGCACGACTGATTGGAAAGCTGACATTCTCAAAAAGCCGGACAAAATGCTTTGTTGCGACGTCATGGTCGCCAAGGAAGCGCAAAGCAATCCAGCCCGACAACCATTCTGCTGTCGCGAAATCGCCACCTTCCGTCAAGCCATGCTGACTGACCAACCGGTAGGCATCGCTGACATGTCCCATTGCCAGTAATTTACGTGCCTGAATATGACGCTCCAGCCACCATTTTTCCGCCTTTGGGACAGTCTCATCTATCTGCAAGAGAAGCTCGCGAGATCCGTCATGGAGGGATTTACGGCGGCGCCATTTCGCGCGCTCATAAATCAGGCTTGGGTCATTTTGTAGCTCAACGGGAACGCTGTTGACCGCGGCATCTACGTTGCCCGCCATTTTCATCAGGCGTATCCGCGCAATTGCCAGCTTTTTCTGGCCTTTGCTTACATAGGGAAGCATTCGGGTGGCGGCTGTTGCGCCTCTTTCCCAGAGTAAACGATCCAGCCTTTTCTCGTGATCTGCCTGAGTGAACAGAGCCAGATGTTTTTTCAGGATATGGCGTTCAAGTTTTTTCGGGAAATTACCAACACTCCAGGCTTGTTTTATCCAGGATTTACCTTTCGTTTGCTTCCCGTTTTCCAGCAATGCTTCGCCGTAGCGGTACATGCCGATGCC
>NVRR01000046.1 GCA_002732675.1 Sneathiella sp.
GATAAGTATCTCAAATTATTGGTTGTAGCCTTCCCTAAAAACAGGACAGTTGTTAATTCGAATTTACTAACTTTAAATTCAAACTGTCACAATGAAAAGCAGCAAATTTAGCGAGAGTCAAATCATACGAGCTCTCAAGGAAAATGAACAAGGCAGATCCGTAGGTGATCTATCGAGAGAATTAGGAATAGATAAGAGTACGTTCTACTACTGGCGAAAGAAGTATGGTGGTATGGAACAGCAGCAACTAAAGCGCTTAAAAGAGCTTGAAGAAGAAAACAATAGGCTCAAGCAGATGTATGCTGATGTGAGTCTGGATGTAAAAATGCTAAAAGACGTACTGTCAAAAAAGTTCTAAAGCCTTCCGACAAAAGAGTTCGAGCAAAGCATCTCATCAAAGCATATGTAATTCCTATTATCCGCGCCTGCAAAGTTGTAGGTCTTAGTAGATCGATGTGGTATTACCAGAGTAAAAAAGATGATAGTGAAGTTATCGATAAGTTAACCGAGCTTGCTGAGTCGTACCCTACAAGAGGTTTTGATGAGTATTATCATAAAATCCGTCGTGAAGGCTTAAAATGGAATAGAAAACGAGTGTTACGTGTGTATCGTGAGATGAAACTCAGTTTAAGGCGTAAGCACAAAAAGCGTTTGATTAAACGTGTAAAGCAACCTTTAGAAGTACCTTCAAAACTCAATGAGTGTTGGAGTATGGATTTTATGAGTGATGCCCTTACCGATGGTAGAAAGGTGCGTGTATTTAATGTTATTGACGATTGCAACCGTGAAGCACTAGCTATAAATGCAGGTCTTTCATATCCAGCAAGAGCTGTTGTCGAAACACTGGAGTGCCTAAAAGAGGAAATAGGAATACCTAAATATGTGAGATGTGATAATGGTCCAGAATTTATCTCTAAGACTTTTGTGAACTGGTGTAAAAAGAATTTTATAGAAATTAAGTATACACAACCTGGAATTTGGGCTGAATTTGCGGTTTTTGGCCCCGCAGAGAGCCCCGACTTTTAGATAAAATCGGTACGGTTTTGCATAAAATTAGCCGGGCCTGACCATGCGTCACGCGAGGCCTCAGCCCGGCCCGCAGGGGCGCCGCACAGCCAAAGGCCATGCCGCACCACCACAATAAGGCACAGAATCAAAGGCGTATCCGCGCCGTCAGCTAGCCGCCAACAGCCGCCGTGATCAGTGGTGGGAATAGTTGCTGCAAAGCCCGGTTCCACCGCGTGATCGGCTGTTCTTCGATAAAGATGATGTCGTCAGGGCGCATTTCCATCTGCGTGGCCAAGGTAAGGTTGACGGCATTTGAGGCGTCCAAATGCCAAGCGGTGACGGCACCAAAACCCTCTACCCCTACCCCGGCGCGCAAGACATAAATCTGCGCTGGATTGCCGGTTTCGGTGCTAAACCCGCCGCTGCCATAGAGCACATCGGCAAGGCTGGCTTGGCGGCCATAAGGCAGCGCAAACCGGCTTTGCTCATTCACCTCACCGGCGAGATAGACATAGTCACGTTCCTCAGCACCGAGATCGGTGCGCGCCTGAAACAGGCCGCGCGCCTCGTCTAACGTGGCGCGGCGCAGCGCCACCTCGTTTTGCAACTCAAGCAGCGCTTGCGTCCTGTCAGCCCGGCGCAGAACGGTCAGGTTCACCTGTTGCTCATAATAGTTGAGCGCCCGGTCAAGATCATAGCCGGTATCGACAAACACACTGTCACCCGCGACCATGGTCAGCGCCCGCAGCTCACCCAGCCGGTTATAGTCGCGCAAAGGTATCTGATAGAGTGTGCCGTCGCGGTAGATACGGATTGAGCCAAATTGTGGATCGCCCACGCGGACACCGCCCGCAAGGGTCAGCGCTTCGGCCAGTGTCGGCGGGCTGAGCGTGATCGGGATAACCGAGGCCGAACCAACGGCGCCGCCCACATTGATACGCGCCGAATTAAACCCCGCAATTTCAAGAGCAAAGGCCGGGTCTAGCCCACTTTCGACAAAGCGACGAAACAGCGAGGCTTCGGCCTCTTCAATGGTCATATTCGCCAGCGGAATAGAGCCGATTTCAGGGATGGTTACCGCGCCATCATCACGCACAGTGTAGTTCTGGCGGTTGTTTTCAGATGCCGCACCGCCGGTCCATGCATCTGGGCTGACAGTGGCCACCCGCGTCGCCAGCCGCACAACATCGCCAATGCCAATACGGTACGGCCCACCAGCGCCATTAGGCGGCGGCCGCAGCTCTAGCCTGCCAACCTGCACATCTGGCACTTGCGGCGCCGGTGGCAACGTACTGGTGCCGCGCAGATTGCCGCCGCCCGTGACCTGACTAAAGTAGCCCGGCAAATTGCGCGGTGTATAGGCTTGGCGGTTGGCCAGAATAATGTTCTCACGGGTGATCGGCATAACGCGCACGTCAAGCCCCTGAGCCTGTTGGCTAACGGTGGGGCTGAAGTATGTCAGCCCGCAGCCCGCAAGACCAAGTGCGGTGCTAACAAGCCCCGCCCGGATCGCTGATATCCTGCGCATGGTTAATCCTCTGCTCTCAGGCCAAGCCTGATCTGTTCTGCCTCACGCAATGGGCACTTTGCGGCCCTTTTGCGTTTTATAGTTTTTCGGTCGTCAAGTAGCCAATTTCAGGGCCGACCCATTGGCGCGCGCGCCACATTGCCCCTTCATGACCAAGCCAATAGGTGTTTTCAATCATAACGTCGCTTGAGTGGCACGTTTCCGTATAGCGGTGTGTCTGCCGCTGCCGCTCAAAACTGACAAAGCTCTCAGCCACGGGGGCTGATAATGAGCATATGAATGATCGAAATACCGTTTGGCCATTACCGCCAAGGTAAGAGTGAATACGGGGGTAATCTGCGCCACCCCCGCCGTTTAGAGCGGCCAATGTGCCTGACACATCAGCCGAAATCAGATCGTAGCCCAAGGCCCGCGTGGCCACCAAGACACCATTGTTGAGCGAAAGCGTGACCCCGTCAGCGGTGGTCCAAACCTCAACCGCGCCATTATGCGCCACCTGCGCCAGCGTCGCTGACAGGCCCAGCTCGGGCAATTCGGCCAGCAACAGCAAGCGGCCTGCCCCGTCAATTTGCGCGCGGGTTAGGCTGGCGCGGGCGTTGTTTGCAGGCACATCGCGGCCAAACAGCGTGTCTGTCAGTTGGCTCAGCCCGCCGCTACAGCCGGTGAGCAACAAAGTTGCTGCCGTCAATATGCCAACAAAGCGGGTCATTGCCAGAACCTGCCCCAGCTATCGAACAAAGCCGGTTCTTGTGACTGGCGCACAGTTTCATAAAGCCGCCCGTCAACATTAAGCCGCGCGCCGCCGTCGCGCCACACTGGGCGCAGGGTAATGTTTGAGCTGGTCTGCGTCGGCTGGCCGTTGATCCAGCTGACAGGCACCGTCACCCGGATACCTTTGTCAAACGCGCCCTCGCCAAAATCATCAAATGGTACATCGGTAAGTGTTGCAAAAGCGCCCAGCCGCCAGCCGCTTTCAAACTCGCGGTCGAGCGACAAGGTGCCGCCCCAATCGCCCGCCAAGTAGCGGCCAACATCGAGCTGGCCGTGATAGCCGCGCCCCATATCCCAATAGCCCGAGATATGGCCGTTAACGATGTTATAGTCTTGCAGACCAAACAGCTGGTCAAAGTCACGCTGGTGGGCATAGTTCAGCTCTGCGCCAACAGCGAACCGGCTGTCATTTGGTTTCCATAATAGCTCAGCCGAAGCGCCTGCAAACATTGGTTCAAGATAGCCAACTGTTACCCGGCCAAAGAGCTCTTGTCCGGGGCGGAAGTAATACGCCGCCGTGAGGCGCGGAATGGTCGTACCGCCGCCGCCATCATAAAGGTTCGAGTCGCTGCGCACATGCGGCAGGATCGAGTCTGAGACGCGGGTTGATTGGTCAAGCGTGCCAACAATCCGCTGGCGGATAGCGCCCGAGATGTTCAGCCCCGGCCGGGGGCGATAATCGGCGTAAATATCAACGCCAAGGTCAGCGCGCAGTGGCTGGTCGGGGTCAAAGAAGCTCGGCGCAATATAGGGGGCAATGCCGTAATGCAGCTGCGGATATAGCCCCGGCAGTGGCTCGGCCATGCCCGTCACACCGCTAATCTGAGCGCGGGCATAGCTGGCCCATGCGCCATCTACATCGTTCTCCAGACTTTCAAGATCGCGACGGCTAAGCACCACCGATGTAATAGCCACGCCTTGCGACATAACAATGATCTCAAATTCTTCGATATTTTCAGGCAAAGTTCGCGTCAATATCCGCGCCGCCCGGCCCACCGCCTGCGCCGTTGCCGGATAGGATGTGTTTTCAATCTCAACCCGTGCGCGCGCCCCGCCCATGCGTAGCCCGTGCAAAGCAATGCCCTGGCCTTCCATCGCCGCCTCAGTATTCGACCGCACAGCGCCGATACTGCGCCCGCCAACAAAGTCTGCGGCCCGGCGCACCGGCAGCGGCGACACACGCAGCCCCGGCCCCATCGGCGGAATATCGGGGTTGAGCGCATATGTCAGCTGAAAGCCCAGCTCTGAGCCATAAAGGTAGTTGGCACTGACAGTCAGCCTGTCGGTCGCCGCATAAGACGCGCCAATATTAAACGGGGCGTTTACGTCAAAGGCCGAACCATCTTCATGCGGATAAGCATCTGATGAATATTCGGCGACAAAACGCAGCCGCTCAGTGGCCTGCCATTCGATCCCGCCGAACAAAGCCGCATCGCCGTGAAACAGATTGCTTGTGTCGATTTGCCCGCCGGTCGCGGTTTGCGAGCGTGCGCCGCGCGTGTCCCAGCCGTCGCCCAAGAAACTCAGCGGATTATCAAAGCCGTTTACCGTGCCCAGCCGCCCCCAACCAAGACCAAGGGTTACCTGAATACCGCGACCAACAGACTTGGTTGCCGCGACATATTCAGAGCTAAAGAAGCTGGTGCCGAGAAAGTCGTTCACCCCAACCGAGATCGCCGGCACGTATGTGCCCTCTTCAACCAACAGGTATTTGAGCGAGAAGCTGCGATCAAATACATAGTCGTAAAGTGTGTCGCCGCCATCGGGGCGAATGTCATGCAGCAGCGAATAGCGAAAACTGCCCGACAAGCGCGGCGTCATCTGAAAGGTCAGCGTGTCGCGCGTGGTGTTCTGAAAATGACTGTAGGTCAGGGCGACTTCGCCGTCAGGGGCCGAGCGGCCGCTGGGCATGTCGATCAGCCCCGGAACGCCGTAAGTATTATATGATACCGGTGCCCGCAATCCGGTGCTTTCCGCCGTCACATTTTGGGCCTGTGCTTGAAAAGCTACAAAACCTGGCGCAATCAGCGCAACGCAAAGTCCGACGAGGCCGGTATTTCGAAACAAACGTGCCATCGCATTGGTATTACGCCGAAATTTCCGACAATACAGGGCTATAATTTATTTTTCAATCAGGACGTGCAAAAGCGCAACGCGGCATCATCAATCAGTGCTGCGCTCAGCCTGCCCGTGGCAAATGCACCAGTATCAACACCAATCCGGCCGTCAATTGCACTAGCCTCAGGCTGGATAACATGACCATGCACAACCCATAGCCCGTCGCCCCGCGCTCTTGTGGTAAACTTGGGATGGCCCCATATCAGTGACCTCTGCGCCTGCTGATACATTGCCAGATCAGGATCAGCACCGGCATGAGTGATGCAGATATTTCCGCTTTTCCATTGATATGGCAAATCTCGCATCCAAGCGATCAGCGGCGCCCCCATCGCCGCCGCCAACGCATCGCGCGCGGCAAGCAGCTTGTCTGGGCTGGCAATGTCAGAAATATTTCCTATCCCGTAGCTGCTCAGCGTTTGCAGCCCGCCATTGCGCAGCCAGCGGCGACCGCGGTCTTCTGGCTGGTCCAAAAACTCAAGACACATGACTTCGTGATTTCCCATCAGGCAAATGAAGTCGGGTTGTTCAAACAGCAAAGCCAGAACCCCGGCGCTGTCTTCGCCCCGGTCAACATAATCGCCGACAAATACAATCTGATGCTCAGGCGCTTCGCTTTTTAGGGTGTCAAGCAGCGCCACAAGCTCAGTGGTGCAGCCATGAACATCGCCAATCACAGCCAGCTTTTCACCCGGGCGTAACTCTGCTGTAAATTTAGGCGGTAAAAAGCGCCGTATCACCGGCGCAATAAGATCTGTCAGCCGTGTCATCGGGCAAGCCTTCGGTCATTCCGGCCGCATAATCGCTTATCATGCGGCCGGATACCAGACTACTGCCCTGACTTTTGCGCCAACCAAGTGTTTATCCCGGTGATGCTCGGCCCATCGAGCGGTCCTTCTGTCGCAACATAGGCATATAGCTGGGGTGGGGCAGGCAGCGCTCTGCTGCCCGCGCCGATGCTCAGCCCGGTCGCCACATTTGCACCAGACGCATTGCCATGCGCTTCAACCGCGGCACTGCCAAGATCCGGCATTTCTGCGCTCAACAAGTCATCGGTCTGGTCAAACGCCAACCAGCTCAGCCCGCCACCAGATTGGTAAAGCGGCCGCAGCCCCGCGCCAATCTGCACGGCATGCGCTCCCGGTACACCATCTGGCCCACGCACCTGCTGAACTATCCGCTCAATGCCAGTGCTAAAGCCAATATCAGCACTGGTGCCCGCGCCAATAGCGGGTGAACCGACACCAAAGACATAGTCAGCCATCAGCAGCGTGTCCGCACTCCCAACCAGTGGATCGGCGTAAATAGTACCACTAATCGACACCCCAGCGCTGATCAAATCAGCGTCGAATGCCTTGCCGTCGCTCAGAATGTTATTGGCAAATGTGCTGCCCGCCGCCGCCATATATCCGGCATTGGCCGCGTCAACATAGATAAAGTTCCACGCACCAGTGAAGATGTTATCCTCAATGGTAAAGTTTGCCCCAACACCGGGATCAAAATTGACACGAATAAACTCGTTCAGCCCCGTCGCTGGCCCCGCAATAACGCAGTTGCGCACCGTAATAGCGCCCGGCCCGCGCTGACGGAATGTCAAAAATCCGTAGCATTCGTCAAACGTCAAAACAGAATTTGCATCCTGATTGGCGTTGACAAAACTTGCCGTAACCTGCGTCGCGGAGCCCGCCGCCGCGACCAGCTCAACCCGCTGGGTCAATGTGCCCAGCTGACACCGCGTCAGCGTTGACGCGTTAAAGCTGATCCGGGTTTTGGCCGGTTGCGCCAAAAACACACAATCTTCAAACAGCGCCGTACAACTCGTGCCGGTCAGCGCGCCAACACCCTGCGACGCGGTAGCACCGCTATCATCAAACTGGCACCGATAATGCTCGGATGTTGAGCTGCCGACATGCACAAACGCATATTTAGTGCAGTCACGAAACACACAATCATAGGCCCGCGCCATGCCCGTACCATGCGCCGAAATCCCGTCAACACAGTTGCTAATTTCGCAATCATAGGCCTCAATCGTGCCGTCAGAACAACCAATGCCGTTGCCAGTACCGGCGTTAAACCCGGTAATGTGCAGCCCGTTGCCATAGATGCGTATCATCGCACCCGCGCTGGCATCGGTCGCACTTTTATTGGTGCCAAGCGTGTAATTCACCACGCAGCCGGGCTCAAAGACCAGCTCAAGCACCGCCCCCGCAGGCGGGCTGCTCAGGATCGCAATCGCCTGATCCGTATAGGTGCCAGCCTTGATCAGAACCCGCGTCGTGGTGGCAGCCGTAAGAATGCCCACAGTCAGCTTGCTCTCCAAACTGGCCCAAGCCGCACCAGCGCTCAGCCCATCATTGGCGTCTGAGCCAGCACCGGCATCAACATAGTAATCAAACGGGCCCTCAAGCCCCCGGTACATGGTTGAAATGCCGAACTTCGCGGTCAGCACAGCGCCAGGTCCCTGCCCGCCCCAGCTCGATTTATCGAGCATAAGGCCAACAGGCTGACCAACCGCACCAACAGGCAAAATGCCCATCGCATCTTGGTATAATGTCGCCATATCTGACGGATCAAACAATGCGCCCCCCCCGCCACTCACAAAGAGACTGGCAGGGTCGAAGACGACACTTTGGCTAACTTTTGTTGCATAAAGCGGGCCGAGCCCCAGACCAATCTGCATATGGTTACTCCCAAGCAATAAGCGTAGCGCTGGTGCCCGTCGCCATGACGCGGTGGGCACGAAACGGTAAAACTTGACCCGAAGTGAGCGTGTAGCTCAACTGGTTGCCAAGCCGGTCGACGATAACGGCGGTGCCATCGGCCGCACAAAATATCGCCCGTGGGATCGGATCCAGATCATTATTGTCATCTGGGGTGACAGCGCGATGCGTGCTGGCAGGCGCGTTCAGGCTTTGGGTGAAATGTCGGAAGTTGTCGGCCATGTCAGATCCTCTGAATTTTGCACCGCTCGCATGGGCGGCAGGCCTAAAGGATTAAACCTTACGGGGTTTACCAATTGCAGCCGCCCCGCTCGGCACAGGCCAACCGGGCGCAACAAACCGTCTAGCGGCCCGACAGCCAATAAACCGCAACTCCCAAATATTCGCGCAAGGCCAAAGTCAGCGTGCCGAGCCCAGCATGCAGATCCCAAGCCAGACCTGTCTCCATTCGATTGTCATAAAAATCAACAGGATAGGCGGTAACATTCTGCCAACCAGCGCGTTCAAAACTGCGCATGGCCCGGCCCATATGAAAGGCGCTGGTGACCAATATCCACGGGTCATCGCCGCTTGGTTGCACCATGTCATAAAGCAAAGTGGCGTTCTCGTAGGTGTTGCGTGCATCAACCTCTATGGTCAACCGCTCAGCAGCAACGCCATGCAAAACAAAGAATTCATGCATAATCTCAGCCGTGCTTACCGCTCCCTGCGGCGCGGCGCGCGCCTCATCATAGCCGGTGTAAAGCAATCTGGCCTGCTCAAACCGATGTGCCAGCTCCAGACCAGCGGTAAAGCGCCCCGCCTCATTACGCTCAACTATTTGCTGCCATTCAGCAGCATCAAGGCTCACCTCCATGCCCCCAAGAATGATTATTCCGGCCGGGGCCACCAGCACAGGCCCAGCCGCATATTGGCGTTCTAGCCCGTTAAGCAACCAGTCGCTCAGCGGTGTCGCGGCGATGCTAAGTGCCAAAGCGCAAATTATCCCGCCCAGATAGGTGGCCGCGCGAAACCGCCCGCGCAGCACCAGGAGCAAGGCCAAAGCTAGCCCGAGAAAGAACAGATGTTTGGGTTTTAGCAGCCACCAGCCGAGCTTTGAGGCAATGAAAAATGCATTTTCCAGTGCCTCAGACCTCCGGCGCTAATCAGCGCCAAAAAGATCGCGGGTAAAGACCTTTTCGCTGACATCATCCAGCTCAACAGAATGACGGTTTGCCAAGATCAAATCGGAGCGCTGTTTAAAGTCGGCCAAGTCAGTAATCACTTCAGACCGGAAAAACTCCTGATCATTCAGCTCAGGTTCATAGACAACGACCTCAATCCCTTTGGATTTGATCCGCTTCATAATGCCCTGAATAGAGCTTTGGCGGAAATTGTCGCTACCAGCCTTCATCACCAACCTGTAAATGCCGACAACGCGCGGTTTACGCCGCACAATCTGGTCAGAGAGGAAGTCCTTCCGGGTCCGGTTGGCATCAACAATCGCCCGCATCAGGTTTTGTGGCACATCAGAATAGTTGGCCAAAAGCTGTTTGGTATCTTTGGGCAGACAATAGCCACCATAGCCAAATGACGGATTATTATAGCCAGAGCCCACGCGTGGGTCGAGGCAAACGCCTTCGATAATTTCCCTTGGATCTAGATCAAAGGCCAGCGCGTAACTGTCCAGCTCGTTAAAGAACGCAACCCGCATCGCCAGATACGTATTGGCAAATAGCTTAATCGCCTCAGCCTCAGACGGCTCGGTAAACAATGTCGGAACCTCGTCTTCCTGCGAGCCCTCAACCAACAAAGCCGCAAAGCGGTGCGCGGCCTCGGTCTTGTCGCCAACAACAATGCGCGACGGGTGCAAATTGTCATGCAAAGCACGGCCTTCGCGCAAAAACTCAGGACTGAACATTATTTTGTCGCGGCCAAAACGCGCCCGAATACTGGCGATAAACCCAACCGGAATGGTCGATTTAACCACAATCGTCGCCTTTGGTGCCAGCTTGCCCGCCAGCTCTATCACCGCCTCAACCGATGCGGTGTCAAACCGCGATGTTTCAACATCATAGTTGGTCGGCGTGGCGATGATCACAAAATCAGCGTCGCTATAAGCATCAACCGGGTCAAGGGTCGCGCGCAAGTTCAGGTCGCGATTGGTAAACCAATCTTCAATATCAACATCAATGATCGGGCTTTTGCGCGCATTGATCATATTGACCCGGTCTTCAGACAGATCAAGTGCAACAACTTCGTGATTTTGGGACAAAAGCAAGGCGTTTGACAGCCCGACATAGCCGATACCGGCAACTGCTATTTTCATGATCAGCCTCTGTAACTCACATACTAATCCCGGATTTTCGTTCCGGGTTGTTCTAAATACCACTGGTAGGTCTGCGCCAGCCCAATCGCGAGGTCAATCGACGCATGCCATCCCATATTATCCAGCCGAGACACATTCATCAGCTTGCGCGGCGCCCCGTCTGGTATTGTCTTGTCAAAGACGATGCGCCCGCTATAGCCCGCAATTTCGGCAACCATATGCGCCAATTGTGCAATTGAAATGTCCTTCCCGGTGCCAACATTGATATGGCTAAGCATCGGCTCTGTATTGGCAGCGTAAGTCTCGCGGTCCAAATCCATGACAAAAAGCGACGCGGCGGCCATGTCATCAACATGCAAGAATTCGCGCTTAGGCGTCCCGCTGCCCCAGATCACAACTTCTGCCGCGCCGCTCTGCGAAGCCTCATGAAACCGCCGGATCAGAGCAGGCAGAACATGGCTATGCTCAGGATGAAAGTTGTCGCCCGGCCCGTAAAGGTTGGTCGGCATCACCGCGCGGTAATCGGTGCCATGCTGCCGGTTATAACTTTCGCAAAGCTTGATCCCTGCAATCTTGGCAATCGCATAAGGCTCATTTGTCGGCTCCAGCGTCCCGGTCAGCAAACTGTCCTCGCGCATCGGCTGCTCCGCCAAACGCGGATAGATGCACGACGAGCCCAAAAACAACAGCTCGCGCACACCCGCGCCAAAGGCCTCGCCAATAGTATTGCACTGTATGAGCAAATTATCTTGAATAAAATCAGCCGGGTAAGTGTTGTTTGCTAGTATTCCACCAACTTTGGCCGCCGCCAAGATTACCGCATCTGGCCGTTCTTGGCGCATAAATGCGCGTACCGCTGCTTGGTCGCGCAGGTCCAGCTCAGCGCTGGTGCGCAAGATCACATCCGCATCACCACGCGCCAAAAGTTGGCGCAAAAGCGCGCCGCCAACAAGCCCGCGATGGCCGGCAAGGAATATACGTTTTTTTTGGCCCATGCGCTCCGCTCTAGCCCTGCACCGGTCGGCGCGCAAAGGCGATCATTGATTTGGCAAAAGGAGGAATACGCCCAACCCGGCCGAAACTCGGCTCCTCAAAGCCTGCATCTTTTAACAGAGTGCCCAGCGTTTTCATCGACCAGAACTTGATATGACCATGCGCCCATAATGCCGTAAAATGGTTGTCTAGCTTGCCAGTTACGGCAAGTGCCACATTTTTCACATAGCCATGATACGGCGTTGAAACAATGGCAAGCCCGCCCGGCTCAACCAATGAGAACAAGGTTTTTGCATAATCGCGCGGCGCATAGACATGCTCAACAACTTCGAGGCTGATCACCAAAGGAAACCGCCCAAAACGGTCTTCCAGATCTTCATAGGCCGAGCCGACACCAAGGTCGAGATCACCAAAAGCCCTTTGCGCCTGGGCAATACCGTCCTCTGACGGATCAACACCGGTTATTTGCCAGCCTGCCCGTGCATAATGGGCGGCAACACTGCCATTCCCGCAGCCAAGATCAAAAAGCCGCGGCGGTTCTTGCAGCCCCTGCAACCTCTGCTGCTCTTTGGCCATTGCCACATCAATATAAGGCAGCAAGTAGCTATGGGCATGAGAATGCGCTGCGCTGGCAAATGCGTAGCCCGAAATACTATTTATTTCTTTCATAACCGCCCCTCCCCTATTTCACTCCGCCGAAAGCGGCAGCTCCAGCCCGTGGCTTTTCAAAAGCGCGTGACGCCGTGCCGTCTTGTGATCCTCTGCCACCATCTGTGCACACATTGCGCGGGCGGTTATCTCCGGTTCCCAGCCCAGCTGGCGCTTGGCCTTTGATGGATCCCCCAGCAGCGTCTCAACCTCAGCGGGCCTAAAATAGCGCGGGTCAATCCGCATAATCGTCTGACCGGGTTTCAACGCGGGCGCCAGATCACCACTCACAGTGTCAACAATCGCCCGCTCGTCCAGCCCCTCACCTTCAAACCGCAGACCAATCCCCAAATCCTCAGCCGCCCAAGTGATAAACCCCCGCACACTATGCTGCTTGCCAGTGGCAATCACATAATCCTCAGGCGCGTCCTGCTGCAACATCAGCCATTGCATTTTCACATAGTCTTTGGCATGGCCCCAGTCGCGCAAAGCACTGATATTACCCATATAAAGACAAGGCTCCTGCCCCAGTGCAATATTGGCCAGCCCGCGGGTGATCTTGCGGGTCACAAAGGTCTCGCCTCGGCGCGGGCTTTCATGGTTAAACAATATGCCGTTGCAAGCATACATGCCGTAGGCCTCGCGGTAGTTTACAGCAATCCAATAGGCATAGAGTTTGGCCACGCCGTAGGGGCTACGCGGATGAAACGGCGTCGTCTCGGTTTGCGGCGATTCTTGCACCAATCCGTAAAGCTCCGATGTCGATGCCTGATAAAACCGTGTCGTCTTTTCAAGCCCCAAAAACCGGATCGCCTCCAGCAGCCGCAACGTGCCTATGCCGTCAACATCGGCCGTATATTCAGGCGCTTCAAAACTGACCGCTACATGGCTCTGCGCCCCAAGATTATAGACCTCATCAGGCCTGATTTCGGACATCAGCCGCATCAGATTAGACGTGTCCGTCAGGTCGCCATAATGCAGCCGAAACCGGCCGCCCGCCACGTGCGGGTCTTCATATATATGGTCAATCCGCGCGGTGTTAAACGACGATGCCCGCCGCTTAAGCCCATGAACCTCATAGCCCTTTTCAAGTAACAACTCTGCCAGATATGATCCGTCTTGCCCGGTAACCCCGGTGATGAAAGCCGTTTTGCTCATGTGCCCGCCGATGATTTGTTGAAAAATTGCGGAAGCTTAGAAATGTTCTTCCAAGCCAATGCGCCAATGCCGCCCGTGCCGGTGCTGCGCAAAGCCCGCAGGTCTTCGCGGCTTTTGGTAATGATCTGCTTCACCGAGCGGTTGCTCTCGCCGCCAACCCGCATCCGCACCAGCACTTCGGGGATATAAGCAGGGCGAAGGCCACCCCGGCCAAACCAGCGCAACATTGCCTCATAATCCGCCGCAATCCGGTAGCTGGTGTCGTAGCTGCCCTGATCCGCAAAAACCGAAGCGCGCATATACAGTGTCGGATGCGGCGGCATCCAACCACGCCGCAGCTTTTGCGGCGAAAATTCTCCAGAGGTCCAATGCCGCAGCACACGCCCTGAACCGTCAGCAGCCACATATTGCAGATCGCCATACACAGCCATCACGGTCGGCACCTCAAACGCCTGCGCCACCCTGCTCAGCACGCCACGCCCGGCAAGCTCATCATCCGAATGCAACAGCCCAATCACATCGCCCGTCGCCCGCGCAATTCCCTTGTTGATCGCATCGTAAATGCCGCCATCAGCAGCACTTTGCAGGCTGATCTTTGGCCCGCTGTCCCAGCCGCGCAAAATATCCAGCGTGCCGTCGCTAGACCCGCCATCCTGCACCACATGTTCGACATTGGCGTAGTCCTGCGCCGCCAACGATTGCAGCGAAGCGCCAATCGTGTCGGCCCGGTTATAAACCGCCGTCACCACCGATATGGTCAGGTCATTCTGCAAGTTCAAGCTCCGACAAGCGCTGACGAAAATAGCTGATTGTCTTCTCAAGCCCTTCTTTTAGCTCAATATTTGGTTCCCAGCCAAGCGTCTCTTTGGCCAGTGTAATATCAGGCCGCCGCTGGCGCGGATCATCCTCGGGCAAAGGCAGCCGCTCAATGCCCTGCTCTTTGCCTGTCTGTGCCACCACCTGCTCAGCCAACTCAAGAATGGTAAACTCAGACGGGTTGCCAATGTTGATCGGTCCCGTCACATCAGGCCCAGTGCCCATCAGCGTCACCATTCCGTCGACCAGATCATCGACATAGCAGAACGACCGCGTCTGGCTGCCATCACCATAAATGGTGATCGGCTTGCCAAGCAATGACTGGACAATAAAGTTGGACACGACCCGCCCATCGGCATGGTGCATACGCGGCCCATAGGTGTTAAAAATCCGCATAACCTTTATCTCCAGCCCGTGCTGGCGGTGGTAGTCAAAGAACAGCGTCTCTGCGCAGCGTTTACCCTCGTCATAACAAGAGCGCGGGCCAATCGGGTTCACATTACCCCAATATTCTTCGCGCTGCGGATGCTGGTCAGGGTCGCCATAAACCTCGCTGGTTGAGGCCTGCAAAATCTTGGCCCCCAGCCGCTTTGCCAGCCCCAACATGTTGATCGCCCCATGCACGCTGGTCTTGGTCGTCTGCACCGGATCATGTTGGTAATGCACCGGGCTCGCCGGACAGGCCAGATTATAGATCTCATCGACCTCAACATAGAGCGGAAAGGTCACGTCATGCCTGATAAACTCAAACCGAGGGTCGCCGATCAGATGCTCGATATTGCGCTTAGACCCGGTAAACAAATTATCAAGGCACAGCACATCATGCCCCGCCGCCATCAGCCGGTCGCATAGATGCGAGCCAATGAAACCCGCGCCGCCGGTTACAAGTATCCGTTTGCGGCTG
>NVRR01000047.1 GCA_002732675.1 Sneathiella sp.
GCGTGTTGGTGCGCCAAGGATCAACCGGCGGGCGGCGGAGTCCGGCAAAGCCCTCGGGCAAAGTCAGGTATCAAAAGATGCGGTTTAAATTTCTTGTTCCCGTTCTGACATTCGCGGCTATTTTTGGCGTGATGTGGTACGCGCTTTTCAATCTCAATCCGACGGAAATTCCGTCCGAATTGCTGAGCAAGCCTGTGCCGGAATTCAATCTGGCAGCCGTGCCGGATTACGGGCCCGGGCTGGCGACCTCTGATCTTAAAACCGGTAAAATTGTCTTGCTGAACGTGTTTGCCTCCTGGTGTGTGGCCTGCCTCGCGGAGCATCCTTTGTTTATGGAATTGAAGGCGCAGGATACTGTCGAGATCTACGGCCTGAACTATAAGGACACGCCGGATGCCGCCGCGAAATGGCTTGCCCGCAATGGCAATCCGTACGTCAGAACTGGCATGGATGAGAAGGGCCGCGTCGGGATTGATCTTGGCGTTTATGGTGTCCCGGAGACATTTGTTATCGGCCCCGACGGTACGATTATCGACAAGATCATCGGCCCGGTAACCCGCGATATCTATGAGCAGCGCCTGAAACCTCTCCTGCAGGGAGGGGCTTCGTGATCACGATGTTGCGGGGCGGGTTTTATGGGCTCCTCCTGAGCCTGTGCGTGATGGTTGCGGCTGAGGCGGTTTTTGTCGAGCAACAGCTTGAAGACCCGGCAGAGGAGCAGCGGGCCCGGGAGATTTCAGAAGGGATCCGCTGCCTGGTTTGTCAGAACCAGTCGATCCTGGATAGCGGTGCTGATCTTGCAAAAGATCTTCGCCAGATCGTCCGCGAACGTATATCGGCCGGGGATAGCGATGACCAGGTCAGGGAATTTCTGGTTGTCCGTTATGGCGACTGGGTTTTGCTCGACCCGCCGTTCAATATGCGCACGGCTCTGCTTTGGTTCGGTCCGCTGATTATTTTTCTTGTCGGGCTTGCGACACTGTTCATTTTCGTCCGGCGTCGGTCCGTCGGCGTGGCCTCTGAGGTGACATCTCCGCTGTCCGCCAAAGAAGCGGCGGATCTTGATAATATACTGGTTGATGACGAGGAAAACGCGAAATGATGATCTGGATCATCGCGGCGCTGATCGTTGTCTGTGCCGTTGCCGTTCTTGTCTGGCCGCTGTTGCGTTCGGAAAGGGCCGGAATTTCGAGGGCCGATGGCGGCATCGAGGTCTATCGCCAGCAGCTTGACGAGTTGGAACGGGACGTGGCGGAGGGACTGATGAGTGCCGCAAACGCGGAACCGTTGCAGCTGGAGATCAAGCGCCGGATCCTCAAAATCGCAGGCGGTCGGAAAAATGAGAGTCTGGGGCCAACGGGACGGAACGTCGTCCTGATTGCCGTCGTTTTGATTGTTCTCCCCCTCGCCACTTTCATTCTTTATGTGGATTTGGGATCGCCCGATCAACCATCCAGACCACTGGCGTCTCGCGACCTTGCGGCTGAACAAAGAATAATGGTGGGAACGCAAGGGGTTGATCTTGTCGCCCGACTTGTGGCCGCCTTACAAACCCAGCCTGATAACCTGGACGGCTGGGTCTTGCTCGCCCGCACGTTGTCGCAGATGGACCGCTATCAGGAGGCGGCAGAGACCTTTATGAAGGCGACAATATTGTCGCCCCGTGATGCCGGGCTTTATGTAGGGGCCGGGGAAAACTACTATTTTAACGCAGACGGCATTGTCGATGAGGACGCGGAGCGGGCCTTTACCTCAGCGCTGTCGCTGGAGCCGGATAATCCGGGCGCCCGTTACTATCTCGCACTTCGGGACGCACAAAAGGGCAATCAGGACGCCGCCCTTGAAAGCTGGATTGCACTGTATCGGGAAAGCCCGGCTGAGGCGCCGTTCATGCAGGTACTGGCCCGCCGCATCGACGAAACGGCCAAGGAGACGGGCGCGGATATTGGCGATTTACTCGTCAGTAAAAGCCCGGCTCTGGCGATCCCGGGTCCGGACCGCGCGGATCTGGAGGCAGCCGCCAATATGTCCGCGGCGGACCGTCAGGAGATGATTTTGTCCATGGTCTCGCGTTTGGCATCGCGTATGGAGGAGACCCCTGACTATGACGGGCTGATGCGCCTTGGTCAGGCGTACGGCACATTGGAAGACTATGAAAAATCTGCGGCCACCTATGGCCAGGCGCGGGCGATCAGACCCGATGACCCCGCAGCGATGGTTGCAGAAGCCTTTGCCTATATTCAGGCAGGAGGCAATGCGTCAACCCCGCCAGCTGCGGCTATTGACCTCTATCGGAAGCTGCTCATTGCCGATCCGGACATGCCGCAAGCCCTGTGGTATGTCGGGCGGGCGGAGATGCAGGCCGGCGACACTGAAAAAGCACTGGTACATTGGACGCGCCTGCAAATTAGAGCGCCCAAGGGTAGTCCTTTGTACCGTATGGTAACAACCGCCGTAAACAGCCTTTCCGCCGCCCCTGAAAATTGATAGGCTGGGCTCACCCAGACTTGCCTTTCACAGATATTTTGAGAAAGACCTGACACCCGTGACGTCACTAAATCCCAAAGATTACGCGTTTGAGCGAAAAACGCCCGATGGCGACAATATGGAGCGGCATGTCTGCTCCGATTGTGGTTGGATCCATTATGAAAATCCGAAGGTAGTGGTTGGCTCGGTGGTGACGTATGGCGATCAGTTCTTGCTGTGCAAGCGCGCGATCAATCCGCGCAAGGGCTTCTGGACATTGCCCGCGGGCTATATGGAGCAGAATGAAACTTCAGCGGAAGGAGCGATCCGGGAGGCTTTTGAGGAGGCCAATGCCCGCATTAAAATCCGCGATCTGCTGGCGCTTTACAATGTCACTCATATCAGCCAGGTCCAGATTATGTACCGGGCCGAGATCGAGACACCGGAATTCTCCGCCGGAGAAGAATCCCTTGATGTGCAGTTGTTTCATTGGGACGACATTCCCTGGTACGATTTAGCTTTTCCAACCGTCTATTGGGCGCTACATCAATACAAAGAGATAAAAGATCAGCAGAGTTTTGTGCCTTTCTCCAATCCGGAGGGGGAATTGCTCGAAAAATCTTTCGAGATGCTAAAACTTAAGGGTATTGGCACTAGGCCATCAAACAAATAGAAGGATGCGGTATGCGCAAATATTTGAAAGTCATGTTTTTCGCGAGCGCCATCAGTCTGGCTGGCTTGCCGGTCACTGAAGCGGGATTGCTGGATAATATCCAGAAGACTATTACGGATACAACGTCATCAGTAACGGGCGGATCCGGGAGTTCAGCCACCAGCAACCTTGATCTGACCCAGATAACCGAAGGATTGCGTGAAGCCCTTAAGGTCGGGACCGAGACGGTTGTCGGACAAATCGGCGCGACTGACGGGTATAACGCGGATCCCGCCATCCACATTCCGCTACCGGAGCAAATGCAACAGGCGCAGTCCCTGCTCCGAAAATTCGGCCTCTCTGACATGGCGGATGAAGTCGAGGAGCGGCTGAACCGCGGCGCGGAGGCTGCGGCCCCCAAGACCAAGGAAATCATCTTGACGGCCATTTCGGAAATGAAACTGGAAGACGCGCAGGCCATATATGACGGGCCGGACGACGCTGCAACGCAATATTTTCGTAAAGTGACAACACTCGATCTGAAGGAAACCGTGCGGCCGATTATCGAACAATCCCTGCAGGATGTGGGCGCCATTCAGGCATATGATTCGCTCGTGGCTCAATATAGCAACTATCCACTGGTGCCGGATATCAAGTCCAACCTGACCGATCACGCAACGGATGCGGCATTGGAGGGCTTGTTCCATTATCTCGCAGTTGAAGAAGCTGCCATCCGCAATGACCCGGTCAAACGCACAACGGAAATCCTGACGACGGTGTTCGGGAATTAACGGCTGGCCTGGCTAACATAGTCCTGGATTAGGCCTTCGTAGCGGCGGATAGATTTATACTCAAGCATATCTTTAGGCATGGTTCGAAGCGCGTGATCCAGTTGTGCGGCACGCTCCGGGGTTTCAACGACTTCCGCCAGAGGCGTGTTGAAAATGCGAATAGAGAAAAGAATATCCGGTGTGTCAGCAAGCCGTTGGAGGGTTTGTCGTTCGACCCGGAAGTGTATTTTTTCTCCGATATTTTCCGGTGAAATTGCACGGTTGACGGGCCGCTCCGCCCGCCACCATCCGGCTTGAAATAACGCAGCGCTATCATAGAGCCCCCAATTGAACCGCTCAACGATCCGCCCGGGCTTGAGGCGATCGAAAAATTTGTCAATGGACATGCCGATTTGATTATTAAGGCCCGGGACTGGTCTATGGATATGGCGGATCGTCTGCCCAACTTTTTCGATCAGGTTCCAGCCCGTCGGAAAACAAACGCACGCCGCGGCCAGAACATAATCCGTACCCTGTTTCCGCATCAGCACGAGATCTTCCTGAACCAGTTTCGCCGCTGCAATCAGCGGAGGTTCGGTTGGATGTAACGAGCGCTTGGAAATATCGGTGCGGAAATTTGTGAGTTCTGTTTGCACCAGTTCAAGGATGTGCCTCTGCGCGGCATATGTCCCGTCCGTTTCGCCATAAACCGAGTCGGGATGAGCTGCCAACAATCGCTGTTTTTCCGCAATATCCTGGGAATAATTTGTATCCACCTCCAGCCACGACCGATCCTTAAGGGCCTTCAGGCCCATGGTCAGGCGATAGTCCGTCGTCTCCAGTGGGAAATATCGGAGGCTCATCCGTCCGTCTTGGTCTCTTCATGCTTTGTATGTTTGGTGATCAGCGGGACTTGCGAGATAAAGAAGAGGAAGGTCGCGGCGGTAAAGCCGAAGACCTTGATATTCACCCAGATATCGGTGGAGAAGCTGCGCCAGACAAGCTCATTGGCAACGGCCATGGCCAGAAAAAACAGGGCGAGGCGGATCGTCAGTTTCTTCCATCCCGCGTCATCAAGGTCCCAGAAATTATTGAACAGGACTTTGATAAACGATTTGCCCATCACTAACCCGGCGAACAAGGCCGCCGCAAACAGCGCGTAAATGATGGTCGGCTTCATCTTGATGAAAGTTTCATCCTGGAGAATGAGCGTCAGTCCGCCAAACACCATGATCACAACGGCGGTTACCAACGGCATCATTGGCAAGGTACGGGTGTAGTAATAAGAAACGGCGAGGGCGATCAAGGTGGTTGCCATAATGGCGCCGGTGGCAACGAAAAGATCGCCAAAATAATAGGCGGCGAAAAAGATAATAAGCGGTCCAAGCTCGGTTGCTTGTTTCAGGCCCGCGGGCATTTTGCGCTGCTCCGCCATCTTGTTTCCTTTAATTGTTACTATTGACGCCGGAGAGAGCGTCGGCGAATTGTTTGGCGGTGAAAGGCTGTAAATCCTCAACCCCCTCGCCAACCCCAATGGCATGAACGGGCAGGCCGAATTTGTCGGCAATGGCGACCAGAACGCCGCCGCGAGCCGTGCCATCGAGCTTTGTCATGACAAGACCCGTGACGTTGCCGACTTTCCCGAATATCTCTACCTGACTAAGGGCGTTCTGTCCTGTCGTGGCGTCCAGCACCAGCAGGCAGGAATGGGGCGCGTCAGGGTCGAGTTTTTTTATCACTCGGAGGATTTTTTCAAGTTCTGCCATCAGATCGGTTTTGTTCTGTAGCCGTCCCGCGGTATCTATCAGCAGCAGATCGGCGTTCTCCGCGCGGGCTTTTTCCAGCGCCGAATAAGCAAGGCCCGCCGCATCGCCGCCAACCTTGGTCGTGACCACATCGCAGCCTGTGCGCTCTCCCCAGATTTGCAGTTGTTCAACGGCGGCGGCGCGAAAGGTATCGCCGGCGGCCAGAACCACCTTCTTGCCCTGCTCGCGATATTGCCGGGCGAGCTTGCCAATGGTCGTCGTCTTGCCAGAGCCATTGACCCCGACGACCAGCACCACATGGGGTTTGCGTGTCTCTTGTAGTTCAAACGGCTGGGCGACAGGCTCCAGAATGGCGGCGATTTCATCGGCCAGCGCGGCGCGTATTTCGTCGGGCTCGACTTCCTTATTATAGCGGGTTTTGGCAATATTGGCTGTGATCCGCGCCGCCGTCGTCACGCCGAGATCAGAGGTGATAAGTAGTTCCTCCAGCTCTTCCAGCACATCATCGTCG
This sequence comes from Sneathiella sp., assembly GCA_002732675.1. GTDB lineage: Bacteria > Pseudomonadota > Alphaproteobacteria > Sneathiellales > Sneathiellaceae > Sneathiella. The sequence continues at coordinate 6,166 of NVRR01000047.1, forward strand.
AGCTTGCGCTTGGTGAAGATATCGGTGATGCCCGTCGATATGGCGCTGGACGATCGGGTAAGCCCGTCTTTCAGGCGGCGGAACCAGCCTTTTTTCTCTTCATTATCACTCATGCACTGAACTCAATTCGCTTTTCGCGCCAGAAGCTTTTTTGCCATCCGCTCCGACAATTTCGACGTTTATGATGTCGCCCGGAACGGCGTTAAAATCTAAATCCACCGGCGCGTATTGAACTGTGCGGCCCGTTGTTTCATTCTCCACAAGCACGGCTTGTGTCGTTCCGACCAACGATGAGAGCAGACGCTTCAGGTTGGTATCGCCCGCGATGCGAAGATCGGCGGCGCGGCGCTTTCGAATGTCACCCGGAACTTGCGGCATCTTGGCGGCGGGGGTGCCGGGACGGGCCGAATACGGGAAGACATGCATATAGGCAATGTCGCATTCCTCAACAAGGCGGAGGCTGTTAGCGGCCATTTCGTCGGTTTCCGTGGGAAAACCCGCAATAATATCAGCGCCAAAAACCACATCAGGGCGGAGGCGTCGAGCCTTTTCGACGAAAGCATACACATCACCCCGAAGATGGCGACGCTTCATGCGTTTTAAAATCATGTCGTCTCCGGCTTGCAGGCTGATATGCAAATGCGGCATCAGGCGAGGTTCAGTCTCGAGAAGCCGCCAGAGATCATCATCCACTTCCACCGGATCGAGAGACGAAAGACGCAGGCGTTCAATTCCCGGTACCAAGGATAGCAACCGTCGGCACATTTGTCCCAAACTCGGCGATCCCGGAAGGTCCTCACCATAGGCGGTGATATCGACACCCGTCAGCACAAATTCCTTGTAGCCATTGGCCGTCAGGGAATGGGCCTGATCAACAATGGCGCCTAACGGCACCGACCGGCTATTGCCGCGGCCATAGGGGATAATGCAGAAGGTGCAGCGATGATCGCAACCATTTTGAATTTGCAAAAAAGCGCGAGCTCGGCCCTCAAACCCTTCGATGAGATGACCCGCGGTCTCCTTGGCCGACATGATGTCATTGACTTGAACTCGCTCAGATTTCTGCAGGCCAAAGGCGTCCGGCTCTAGCTTCTCAAGATTGCCCAGAACCTGATCGACTTCCGGCATTTTTGCGAACTGATCGGGGTTGGTTTGCGCGGCGCAGCCGGTGACGATGATTTTTGCATCCGGATTGTCGCGGCGGGCTCTGCGCACAGCTTGCCGCGCCTGGCGTTCGGCCTCGTTGGTGACCGCGCAGCTATTAATGATGACGACATTGCTCATACCCGCTGCCATGGCATGGCCGCGCATCACCTCGGATTCGTACGTATTGAGCCGACAGCCAAAAGTGATGATCTCTGGTGAGGCGAGTGGTTTAACCTCCCCCATCACCCGGCCTCCCGAAGGAGGTTGTGATCGAGGGCGCCATGATAAGAGATGGCGATGGCGCCGCCCATAAACACATGACCCTTATCATCCAGCCGCATATCAAGCGGACCACCGTTCAACTGCAGACAGGCAGTGTTGGCGGTAAGACCTCGCAAGTTTGCCGCGACCATGGTGGCGCAAGCCGCAGAGCCGCAAGCCAGGGTAATGCCGACGCCGCGTTCCCAGACCCTGAGACGAAAATCGCCATTTACCATTTTGCTCACCACGCTGATATTGGCACGTTCGGGAAAAATCGGATCGGTTTCCAGAACCGGTCCCCATTTTTCAAGGTCGATACCTTCGGCATTCTCGACAAAGAAGACGGCATGCGGATTGCCCATATTAACGGCGACCGGATCAGACAGAGGTCCGGCGGATAAATTGACATGAGCGGTATCTTCTTTGCGGGCGAGCGGGATTTGCTGCCAGCCCAGATTGGGCATGCCCATATCAATCACGATCCCGCCGTTGCCATCAGCAGTTCCCGGTAATAGTCCGGCAAGTGTTTCGATGATAACTTCGTCTTTGCCAGTCTCGATCATCAGCAGGCTGGCAACGCAGCGTGTCGCATTGCCGCATGCCTCTGATTCAGATCCGTCCGCATTGTAAATGCGCATGAATAAGTCCGCTTTTGCCGTCGTGGGCTCCAGCACGATCAGCTGATCATAACCAACACCGCGATGCCGATCGGCAATGGCGCGCAAGGCCGCACCGGACAAGTCCGGCAGCTCTTTGCGGCCATCAATGATCACGAAATCATTGCCAAGGCCGTGCATCTTTATAAACGGTATCTGTTCCATAGGTCGCGATATAGGCGGTTGGCGCCTTTTGGTCCAGCCTTTTAAAGTAAGTCACCGTTGACTTATTATAGGAGTTGTGGCTTATTGCGGTCACTCAAGACAACTGAGTGACAACATAAAGTACCCCAAAGGTATCCGCCAGCCCGCGAGTTTCGCGCTCTGGCGTTTTTTGCGTTGTTTGATTTGGCTGTCTTCGGGCAATGAATTTAAACGGATTTGGACTATATGTTCGAAAGTTTGACAGGCAGATTAGGCGACGTTCTTGGAAAGCTCTCCAGGCGCGGCGCTCTAAAAGAATCGGATGTCTCGGAAGCATTACGCGAAGTGCGTATCGCCCTCCTTGAGGCGGACGTTGCCCTGCCTGTTGTCAAAAGCTTTATCAAGCGCGTCAAGACTAGAGCCATTGGTACGGACGTTCTGAAATCGATCAATCCGGCGCAGATGGTGATTAAGGTTGTTCATGACCAGCTGATTGAAATGCTGGGATCGGAGCAACAAGAGCTGAACCTGATAGCGGTGCCACCCATCGTCTATATGATGGTTGGTCTGCAAGGCTCCGGTAAAACGACGTCCACTGCTAAAATCGCCAAATGGCTGACGGAGAAACACGGCAAGAAGGTCATGATGGCCTCCCTCGACGTACGTCGCCCGGCGGCGCAAGCGCAGCTTAAAATACTAGGTGAGCAAATCGGCATTATCACCCTGCCTATCGTTGAAGGGCAAATGCCGGTTGAGATCGCCAATCGTGCGGTTCAATCGGCGAAGCTGCAGGGCGTTGATGTTGTCCTTCTCGATACCGCTGGCCGTTTGCATGTCGACGAATCACTGATGGCCGAAATGCAGGCCGTGCATTCAAACTCAATGCCAACCGAGACATTGTTGGTGGTCGACAGCCTGACCGGTCAGGACGCGGTTAATGTGGCCGAGCAGTTCAAGTCCCGCGTCAATATAACCGGTATCGTCATGACCCGGATTGATGGCGATGGCCGTGGCGGCGCGGCGCTTTCCATGCGGGAAGTCACTGGCTGCCCCATCAAGCTTCTTGGTACTGGCGAAAAACTCGACGCGCTGGAGGTTTTTCACCCCGACCGGATCGCCAATCGAATTCTGGGTATGGGCGATGTGGTCTCTCTGGTGGAAAAAGCCGCCGAGACCATAGAAAAAGGCGAAGCCGAGAAGATGGCGCTGAGAATGCAGAAAGGCATTTTCGATCTTGATGATCTCGCCAGTCAGCTTCGCCAGATGCGCAAAATGGGCGGCATGAATAGCCTGATGGGTATGCTGCCCGGTATTGGCAAGATGAAAAAGCAGCTCGACAGTGCCAATCTTGACGACCGGATGCTGGTCCGTCAGGAAGCCATGATCCAGTCGATGACGCCGAAAGAACGTCGTAACCCGCAAATCATCGCCGCGTCGCGCAAGAAACGTATCGCCGCCGGATCTGGCATGTCGGTGCAGGACGTCAACCGTCTGCTCAAACAACATAAACAGATGGCCGGTATGATGAAGAAAGTGAAGAAACTTGGCAAAAAAGGCATCGCCCGTGGCGGCATGCAGGGTCTTTTGCCACCAGGAATGAAATTTTAACCAGAACTCAAGTTTGTTTTAAGGAAAGAATGTAATATGGCATTGAAAATTCGCCTAACCCGTCAGGGAGCAAAGAAACGCCCGTTCTATCGTATTGTCGTTGCAGAAGCCAGCAGCCCGCGCGATGGCCGGTATATCGAAATTCTCGGCACGTATAATCCGATGTTGCCCAAAACTGATGAAAGCCGTGTGAGCTTGAACGTAGAACGGATCCAGCATTGGGTTGGCCATGGCGCCAAGCCAAGTGATCGTGTGGCAGGTTTTATGGCGGCCGCGGGCCTGATGGAAAAACCAGTTCGCAACAACCCTGAAAAAGCCAAGCCAAAAGCCAAGGCCGTCGAACGCCAGCGTGAACAGGAAGAAGCTAAAGTTGCTGCTGCAGAAGCCGCTGCAGAAGCTAAAGCAGAGGCCAAAGCCAGCGCCAAAGCTGCTGCTGAAGCCCCGGTAGAAGAAGCACCAGCTGAAGAAGCTGCTGCTGAAGAAGTCGTCGCTGAAAAAGCACCGGTTGAGGAAGCTGCTGCAGAAGAAGCGCCTGCCGAGAAAGACGTCAAGGCAAAAGCCTAAGGCTGAGGACAATGCCGCAAACTGACAAATTGTTGTTGGGCGTTATCGTCGGGGCCAAGGGACTTAAGGGTGAAATGAAGGTAAAAACCTTCACGGAAGCGCCTGAAGATATATCCCGCTACGGCCCGCTGGAGGATGCGGCGGGAACAAACCGTTTCGATTTGAAAATGATCGGCGTCAGCAAAGGTTTGCCGGTTGTGCGGATTAAGGGTATATCAGACCGCAATCAGGCCGAGGCCCTAAAAGGGACGGAGCTTTATGTGGCGCGGGATAAATTGCCCGAAACAGAGGATGAAGACGAATATTACCATGCGGACCTGGTCGGGTTGCAGGCAATATTCAAAGACGGCACACGATTTGGTAAAATACTGCGGCTGCATGAATTTGGGGCCGGGGATATTTTGGAAATTTTGCCCGACGGTAAGAGTGAGAAGGCGTCTGTTCTGATCCCCTTCACCATGGAAATGGTGCCGGAGGTCAATTTGGAAGCCGGACAGGTTGTCCTGGATTTGAGCGAGGATTTTTTCGACATCCCGGAAAAGTCCGAGGCTGATGCGCAGGAATAACGCCATGAAGGAGACGGCGCGGTGAGGGAGACAGAGATGGTCTGGACCGCGAAAATCCTGAGCCTGTATCCGGAAATGTTTCCGGGGCCCTTGGGGCTAAGCCTTGCGGGTCGAGGTTTGAAAGATGGGGCGTGGAATTTGGAGGTCACGAATATTCGTGACTTCGCCGTTGATAAGCACCGTACGGTGGACGGCAGTCCATTCGGGGGTGGCGCGGGTATGGTGATGCGGCCTGATGCGTTGGGACCGGCCATTGATGCGGCGATTGCTGGATCAGAGGCGATAAGTCGCGTGATATATTTTAGCCCCCGCGGCCGGGTCATGGATCAGGCCTTTATGCGGGAGCTGGCGGACGGGCCCGGTGCCATTATGGTTTGTGGCCGGTTCGAAGGAATAGATCAGCGGGTGCTAGAAGCCCGCGATGTGGAAGAGGTCAGCCTTGGCGACTTCATCCTGTCAGGCGGCGAGATTGCTGCGCTGGCGTTACTGGATGGGGTGGTGCGATTGCTTCCGGGGGTCACCGGGAACAGCGCCTCGCTGGAGGAAGAAAGTTTTGCGGACGGGTTATTGGAATATCCCCAATATACTCGCCCACCGGTCTGGGAAGGCCGGGCGGTTCCGGAAGTTCTGCTTTCGGGCCATCACGGGAATATCAAGGAGTGGCGGCAACGCCAGTCTGAGGAACTAACGAAAGAACGACGGCGAGACCTTTGGGATCGTCGGAACAGGTAATTTTTAAGATAAGGGTGAGAGCCATGAATACAGTTGAAAAGCTAGAGCAGCGACAAATCGAGAAGTTGACTGCAGAACGTCCGGTACCGGAATTCCGCGCCGGCGATACCCTGCGGGTCCATGTTAAGGTTGTTGAAGGAACACGTGAGCGGGTCCAGGCCTTTGAAGGTGTTTGCATTGCCCGTAACGGCGGCGGGATCAACTCAAACTTCACAGTGCGCAAAATTTCCTATGGTGAAGGTGTGGAACGTATTTTCCCGCTCTATTCGCCGCGGATTGAGAAAATCGAGCTTGTCCGTCAGGGCGTTGTTCGTCGTGCGAAGCTTTATTACCTTCGCGAACTGCGAGGCAAGAAGGCGCGCATTACCGAACGCCGTGACGACCGTTATAATAAGACGACCGGCTAACTATACGACCCTTATCGGAAAGCGGATGGCGCGCGTATTTGCCGCCTTCGCTGGCCAGTAAGAAATACTTTTCCGCCTGCGCTCGTTCATATTTTAAGCGGCATTCGCACAATTATGTGAAGGGGAGGCCCGTAGTCGGGACCATTACTGACGGTATGAATTAAAGAGGATTGATAATGGGAAACCCAAGAACCTTATATGACAAGATATGGGACAGTCATATTGTGGCCCAGCAGGAGGCTGAAGCCTACATCCTCTATATCGACCGCCATCTCGTTCATGAAGTCACCAGCCCACAAGCCTTTGAGGGCTTGAGAGTTTCAGGCCGTAAAGTCCGCCGTCCCGAGGCGACATTCGCCGTGGCTGATCATAACGTGCCGACGAAAGATCTGGATAAGGGCATCCAGGACCCCGAAAGCAAGCTACAGATTGATACTTTGGAGGCCAATACGGCCGAATTTGGCGTGCCCTATTTCTCCATGACCGACGACCGGCGCGGGATTGTCCACATCATCGGCCCTGAGCAAGGCCTGACCCTGCCCGGCATGACCATTGTCTGTGGTGATTCCCATACCTCCACTCATGGGGCCTTTGGCGCCCTTGCCCACGGCATCGGAACATCCGAAGTTGAGCATGTATTGGTAACCCAGACTTTGGTTCAGGAAAAAGCCAAGAATATGCTGATACGGGTGGACGGTGACTTGCCCCCTGGCGTAACGGCGAAAGATCTGGCTCTCGCCATCATCGGTCAAATCGGGACAGCTGGCGGCACCGGCCATGTGATTGAATATGCGGGTGAAGCTGTGCGTTCACTGTCCATGGAAGGCCGGATGACGCTCTGTAACCTCACGATTGAGGCGGGCGCGCGCGCTGGAATGGTCGCACCGGACCAGACAACGTTTGAATATGTCCAAGGCCGCCCTTATGCGCCGAAAGCCGGAGCTTACGAGCAGGCCGTTGCCTATTGGAAAACCCTGAAGACGGATGAGGGCGCGCATTTCGATACGGAAATTGTTATCGATGCGAATGCGTTGGTCCCTTATGTGACTTGGGGTACCAGCCCCGAAGATGCACTGCCCATTACCGGTTATGTACCGCACCCGACGGAATTTAAGGATGAAGGTAAGCAAATCGCGGTGGAACGTGCCCTTCATTATATGGGCCTACGCGCCGGTACGAAGCTTACCGATATTGAGGTTGATCATGTTTTCGTCGGTTCCTGCACCAATGGCCGGATCGAGGATTTGCGCGAGGTTGCAAGAATAATCGAAGGCAAACAAGTAAAAGACAGCGTCAATGCCATTATCGTTCCGGGCTCTGGTTTGGTAAAAATCCAGGCCGAAGAAGAAGGCCTAGACAAAATTTTCGAAGCTGCCGGTTTTGAGTGGCGGCAGCCCGGATGTTCCATGTGCCTGGCAATGAACCCGGACAAGCTGGCACCCGGCGATCGCTGTGCGTCAACGTCGAACCGGAATTTTGAAGGCCGTCAGGGTCAGGGCGGACGCACGCATCTGGTCAGCCCGGTGATGGCTGCGGCGGCGGCGATTACCGGCCGCCTTACCGATGTTCGTGATTTGACTTAAGGGACTATTGAAATGGACAAGTTTGATAAACTGACGGCGGTTGCTGCGCCCATGCCTTTGGTTAATATCGATACCGATATGATCATCCCGAAGCAGTATCTGAAAACCATTCAACGCGTGGGACTTGGTAAAAGCCTTTTTGCGGAAATGCGCTATGACGCCGATGGCAATGAAATCGAGGATTTTGTTCTCAATCAGCCGGCTTATCGCAAGGCGCAAATTCTGGTAGCTGGTGATAACTTCGGCTGCGGGTCCAGCCGCGAACATGCGCCCTGGGCATTGAAAGACTTCGGTATCCGTTGCGTGATTTCCACCAGCTTCGCCGATATCTTCCATAATAACTGCTTTCGCAATGGCATTCTACCCATCTCGGTCAGCCATTCAGACCTTGAAAAACTGATGGATGATGCGGAACGTGGCGCCAACGCGACGATCTCTGTTGATCTGGTGACGCAGGAAATCCATGGGCCCGATGGCGGCGTCATCAAGTTCGATATTGACAATTTCAACAAGCATTGCCTGCTTGAAGGCCTCGACGAAATCGGTCTGACCCTGAAAAAAGAAAATAAGGTCACGGATTTCGAAGACGCCCGGAAACTCGATCAGCCCTGGTTACACACATAAAGTAAGAACTAGCCGAAGGTAATTTATCATGACGTCAAATAAATCCCTGCTTATCCTTCCCGGTGACGGGATCGGCCCTGAAGTCATGGGCGAGGTTCGCCGTATTGTTAGCTGGATGGAAGAAAATCGCGCGGTTTCCTTTGATCTCGACGAGGATCTGGTCGGTGGTGCTTCCATCGACGTGCACGGCATTCCCATCACCGACGCGGTTGTCGAAAAAGCCCAGAATGTCGATGCGGTTCTGCTGGGCGCTGTTGGTGGTCCGAAATGGGATGACCTTGATTTCTCCGTCAAGCCCGAACGCGGTCTTCTACGCCTTCGCAAAGATCTGGAGCTGTTCGCGAACTTGCGCCCTGCCGTCTGCTTCGATGCGCTGGTTGATGCATCAAGCCTGAAACCGGAACTGGTCCGCGGCCTCGATATCATGATTGTCCGCGAGCTCACCGGCGGTGTGTATTTCGGCGAGCCTCGGGGTATTGAGGATCTTGGCAACGGTATCCGTCGC
>NVRR01000048.1 GCA_002732675.1 Sneathiella sp.
CTGTGGCGGTACCGAACATGACCATCATGATCAGGGCCACAACAATGCTGAAACCCACGCCGACACCAACCTGAAGGGTGGCACCTTAGGCTCGGTTGTCCGATGTTAATATGCCAATGCCAGTCTGGCCATTCAATTGAGTCAGTAAGACAGCCCGAAAAAAATCAAAAATTATAAACTTGAATTTCAATTCAGATTATTGAATTATAATTCATAACAGGGAGGCAAGTCGTGGATGTTGTTGAAATTGAGGACCGGCTTAGATTGAAATTTAGCCGTGACAGCGAAGGGCCAAAATCCATCTCGGGCTTTCAAGTCATGCCGGATGGGCATGCCGGCCTGACTTTCGGGTTTTTGGCGGCAGGCTCAGACGGCAGGCGCGAGGACTATATTTTAAAGGTCGCGCCTTTCGGTGTGCGCCGCAGCGGAAACACCGATGTATATCGCCAAGCGCGTCTGTTGCAGGTCCTCCGCTCTTCAGGTTTGCTCGTTCCTGACGTTCCATTCTCTTCGCCGGATGAAACTGAGCTTGGAACGCCGTACATTATTATGGAACGGCTTCCCGGGCGCACATTTGTGATTTGGGCCCCCCACAGTAGTTTTCGGCCTGAAGAAACAAGACCAATTTGGCAGCAAGGAGCGAAGGCACTCGCGCAAATTCATGGATATGATTGGCAACCACACTTGTCTGGATGGGGGCGTGTTCGTGAATTGTCGGAAGAGTTGTCATTTTGGGCGCCGATACTGGCTAAGACGGATAATGAAACGTGGCGTGCTAAAGGACAGAAGCTTGCGGCGCAGCTTGAGAATATGACGGTCGCGCCCGGCCCTATAGGCGTCGTGCATGGAGATTTCCAGCCCGGAAATTTACTTTACTCAAATACGAAACTGACCGGGATCATAGATTGGGAGCTTTCATTCATAGGTCCGCAAAATCTCGATCTGGGCTGGCTTCTTATGATGGCTGACAAGGATGCGTGGCATGAAAACTGGCAACCCGTATGCAATGTCTCCGCGGAAGAACTGATATCGGTTTACGAAAAGGAACGAGGCCAAAAAGTTGAGAATAAGGAATGGTTTGAAGCTCTCGCCTGTTATCGACTGGGAGCAATTGCAACGCTGAATATCGGGTTGCATCAGCGCGGCAAACGCACTGATGAATTCTGGGAGAGAATGGTCGGCAGTGTTGATACGTTATTTGAGCGCGGCATAGAGTTGAGCTCTCCTACATCTAAAAATTTTAAAACTGGAGCTTTATGATGGTTGATTTTTCGCATTCTGCGGAACTTATGGAATTGCGCGATCGTGTTGAACAATTCATTCATGAAAATATTATTCCGCTTGAACATGATCCTCGGCAAGGGCCGCATGGTCCGGAAGAATCGTTGATTCAGGAAATGCAGGAAATGGCGCGAACCGCCGGCCTTCTGTCGCCTCACGCCCCGGAAGAATGGGGTGGTTTAGGCCTCGACCACGTCGGCATGGCCGTCGTATTCGAGGCGACCTGCTATTCGCCGCTTGGAATGCTAGCCCTGAATATTCAAGCGCCGGACGAGGGTAACACCAATTTATTGGCAAAGATTGGAACGCAAGAGCAAAACGAGAAATGGCTGCGCCCCTTGGTTCAGGGCAAAATCCGCACCGTTTTCCAAATGACCGAACCGGACAACGGGGCAGGGTCGGATCCGTCTCTGATGAAGACATCGGCGCGTCAAAACGGCGACCATTTCATCATAAACGGTACCAAGTGGCTGATCACCGGATATCCGGGCGCGGCGCTTCACATCATAATGGCCAAAACGTTTGATGAAGCGGGTGAAGATGTTGGCGCGACCATGTTTCTTGTCCCCGAAGGCACGCCGGGCATGAAAATGGTCCGATTGCTTGATACCATGGACACCAACAGTCCCGGCGGTCATGGTGTTGTCGAATTGAAGGACGTCAAGGTGAAGGCTGAAGACGTGCTGGGACAGGTTGGAAAAGGGTTCCGAAACGCTCAAGTAAGGCTCGGGCCAGCGCGGCTAACGCATTGCATGCGCTGGCTGGGCCAGGCGAAGCGATGTCATGATATTGCTGTTGAATATGCCCAACGGCGTCAGTCTTTTGGTAAAGCCATTGGTTATCATCAGGGAATTGGGTTTCAACTGGCAGATAATGAAATCGAATTGCATCATTGTCGACTGTCGATTTTGCATTGCGCCTGGCTTATGGATCAGGGTGAAATGGCCCGGACGGAAACCAGCCAAAGCAAGGTTTACTGTTCTGAGGCGCTGAACCGGATTGTTGATCGCTGTGTACAGGTCCTCGGCGGCCTTGGGATTACCAGTGATACTGTGGTAGAGCGATCCTATCGTGATATACGCGCCTTTCGCATCTATGATGGCCCGTCGGAGGTACATCGGCACGTGTTGGCAAATGGCATAATGAAGCGGGAAGCGGCAAGAGGGATTGCGGAATGATGGCGGCATAGCTCTAATCGGACAGCGGGGAAAAATGGATAAAACTTTAGTTCCGAAAAAGTCAAAAAAGCCTGTGAAGCATCGACATCCGGCGTTTGAGCGAAGTGACGAGTTCGAACGCAAGAAAACGGCAATGGTTCAAACGGCGACATATCTGTTCAACCGGGCCGGATTTTACGCAACGTCTATCAATGACATTTCAAATGAACTGGGCATCTCCGCTGCCGCAGTCTACTACTATTTCTCGGACAAAACGGACCTATTATATCACTGTCATCTGAGTGCGACCGAGAAAAGTTTGATTTTGGCGCAAGCATCCGATGAAAGCGGTGGTCGGGGCATCGAGAAGCTGGAACGATATATTCGTAGTCAGTTCAAGGCCCTTATCAGCAAAGAGGGGACGGCGTGGGCCTTTGCGGATATTTCTGCGCTAGATCCCATCCAGCGAAAAGACATCGTTGCCCGATCCCGTGAAGTCGATAATTTTATTCTCAGGTTTATCGAACAAGGCATAGCTGACAAAAGTATCGCGACAAGTAACCCCAGAATTGCGGAATTTTTTATGATCGGGGCTTTGAACTGGGTTCCCCGTTGGTACAGACCGGATTCCGGTTTGACCGCGGAGGAATTAGCCGAGATTTTCCTGCAGTTTGCTTTCGACGGCATGCGACCAAGAGCTTAATTCCTAAAAATATAAAATTTCTTTCCAGGATTGGCTTCTTTAAGCTAGATATTGGCCACGCAATTTCGGCGGCGCTTTGACTTATGCGCGGATTTCTACATCACCTTCGGGCGCGAAGGCCATCAATAAAGATATCAAGAAAGCTATTTGCAATTTCCGAATAAGCTTCGTGATTTCCGTTTTTGTGCCAATGTGGCACCCAATTAAATGCTCCAAATATTGCGGCGGCGGCAAGTTTTGGCTCGCAAGGCTTAATCGTTCCGTCCTTAATGCCCTTCACGATTAAATCGCGAACGGCTTGATCAAGCTTCTTTCTCCCTTTTCGCAAAATTTTCCGGCTCTCTTCTGACAGAACATTATCTTTTGATAAAGCCAGGCAGGCCCCGAACTCATTGGATAACAGGTCCATATAGCTTCGCATTACCATTGCTATTCGCTCCAGGGGCGGTAGATCATTGTTCCGGCTCTCCGTCATGGTCTCTTCCATAAATTCGATAGCCAACCGGTTGCACTCAAAAAGAATGTCGTCTTTATTTTTGACATAATAATAAAGTGTCCGCTTTGAAACGCAGAGCTCCGACGCGATATCATCCAGCGACGTCCGGTCAAAACCATGTTCATTGAATAGCCTGGCGCCAGTGCGCAAAACCGCCATGCGTTTTTGCTCTCGGGGGTCATCCCGATTTAATGTCATTTCACTCCATACGTTTGATGCCATTGCCCTGCCTTTTTAACAAATCTAGACGTCACCTAAACAACTTGGCCCTGATATGCAAGTTGTGAAGTTTATGCAGTATAGGCCATTTTTATTGACATGTAACCCACCAGTGGGATACATTATCAAATAGCACGGTATGCAGGGCTCGAAATTGATCGCAATTCAAAAATGATCAAGGACCTGGCAGGGATTTTTACGGGAGAAAAAATTATGCAGCTTACATCAATCATCAGAAGGGCTGCACAAGTGAACCCGAAGGGGATGGCCACGATATATAAGGATCGGCAGCAAACCTGGCCGGAATTTGTTGCGCGCGCAGCCAAGCTGGCGGGCGCGCTTCAGAAGGTAGGGATGAAAAACGGGGATCGGGTCGCCATGCTTGCCCTCAATTCTGACCGGTATCTGGAATATGTCTTTGGCGTTATGTGGGGCGGCGGCGTTATTGTCCCGATGAACCTGAGATGGTCTCCCGCTGAAAATGCGTATTCAATTGATGATTCTGGTACTGAGATCATGCTCGTCGACGAAAACTTTACGAGCATGGTTCCAACCATACAGGAAAAATCCAGCTCTCTGAAAACTCTGATTTTTTCAGGCGAAGGGGGAGCACCTGCAGGCATGCTGAACTATGGCGATATCCTTGATGCGGCCGAACCCGTTGAAGACGCGGGTCGGGGCGGCGAAGACCTGGCCGGCATCTATTATACGGGGGGCACGACCGGTTTCCCCAAGGGTGTAATGCTGTCGCACCGGAGCCTTTATATCAGTAATCTGTCAAATTGCCGTGAGTTTTGCATGCCCGACGGCGCTCGCTATTTGCACGCGGCGCCCATGTTTCATCTCGCGGACGGTGCGGCGTCTTTTGCAGCGACATTTGCCTGCGGCACGCATATCATGATCCCGAGTTTTACGCCCGAGGCAACTCTGCAGGTTATGCAGGACCACAGACCAACCCATGTTCTGCTGGTGCCGACCATGATCCAGATGCTTATTCAGAATTCAGATTTTCATAAATATGATACAACATCTCTTGCAACGATTATGTACGGAGCCTCCGCGATTAGTGAGGCCGTGCTTGTCGAGGCAATGACCAAGCTTCCAACGGCCAAATTTGTCCAGGCATATGGGCAAACAGAATTGAGCCCCGTCGCCACAATCCTCGCGCCGGAATATCATACGACAGAAGGACCGAACGCCGGGAGACTCCGTTCTTGCGGTAAAGCCGTTGGTACGTGCGAGCTAAGGGTTGTTGATGAAGACGGCAAGGAAGTGCCGACCGGCACCGTCGGCCATATTGCGGTGAAGGGTCCGATCACAACGCTCGGTTACTGGAACAAACCCGAGCAAACAGCAGAGTCCCTTAGAGATGGCTGGGTTTACACCGGCGATGGCGGGTATCTCGACGAAGAAGGGTTCTTGTACATCGCAGACCGGCTTAAGGACATGATCGTTTCCGGCGGCGAAAACGTTTACTCCGCCGAGGTCGAACAGGCGATCACTCAGCATCCCGAGGTTACCGAATGTGCAGCAATTGGCATTCCAAGTGAAAAATGGGGCGAAAGTGTGCATTCTATTGTTATCCTCAAGCCGGGCGCCAGCACAACGGAAGAAGACATCATCAAACATTGTCATAGTCTGATTGCCGGATATAAATGCCCGCGCAGCGTTGAATTTCGTACCGAACCCATGCCCCTGTCGGCAGCGGGTAAAGTGCTGAAAAAGGATTTGCGGGCGCCCTACTGGGAAGGCAAGGAACGTAACGTCAACTAAGCATATCTAAATTAATAGGAAAGAGAAAACCATGGGTAAAAAAATAGTCGTCGCGGGCGTTGGGATGACGCCGTTTGTAAAACCCGGACAGAACGAGCCCTATCCGGTTATGGGTGCCAAAGCGATCAATATGGCCCTCGAAGATGCGGGCATCAGTTACGATAAAATTCAGCAAGCCTACGCCGGTTATGTCTATGGCGACAGCACTTGCGGGCAGCGTGTTCTCTACGAAGTCGGCATGACGGGCATTCCCATTATCAACGTCAACAATAATTGCTCGACCGGTTCTTCTGCTCTTTTCCTGGCCCGCCAGGCGGTTGAATCAGGTGTGGTTGACTGTGCGTTGGCTGTGGGTTTTGAACAAATGACGCCGGGAGCATTGGCGGATGTTTGGACGGATCGACCGAGCCCATTGGGCAAGTTTAATAAACTGACAGACGAGCTGACCCAGGATTTTACCTCGCCAATGGCGCTGAAAATGTTTGGCGGTGCGGGGATGGAACATCAGAAGAAGTATGGCACCAAGGACGAGACTTTCGCCAAAATCCGTGCCAAAGCAAGCACTCATGCGGTTCACAACGATAAAGCAATTTTTCGGAAGGAAGTCACCGTTGAAGATGTCATGGGATCCCCTCGGTTGACCAGCCTTTTGACCCGTCTTCAATGCTGCCCGCCAACCTGTGGCGCCGGTGCAGCCATTGTTTGTACAGAAGAATTTGCGAAAAAACATGGCATCAACGCAGGTGTCGTCATTGCCGGTCAAGCAATGACTACAGATTTTGCATCAACGTTCGACAAGGACGACATGATGCGGGTCGTTGGGTATGATATGACGGCCGCTGCCGCCAACCAGGTTTACGAGAAAACGGGCGTTGGTCCGGAAGATATTGACGTCGTCGAGCTTCATGATTGTTTTACCGCGAATGAACTTATCACCTATGAAGGTCTTGGCTTTGCGTCTGAAGGTGGCGCGGAGAAATTCATCTGGGATGGTGATAATACCTACGGCGGAAAAGTTGTCACCAACCCGTCAGGCGGTCTGCTTTCCAAGGGACATCCTCTCGGGGCAACCGGTTTGGCCCAGTGTTTTGAGTTGGTAAATCAGCTGCGTGGCACTGTCGCGAAGCGGCAGGTTGAAGGTGCGAAAACGGCGCTCCAGCATAATCTCGGTCTCGGCGGGGCCTGTGTCGTAACACTCTATCAAAGTGCTTAACCCTTTCTCCCACAGGGGCGTTTTGCTTCGGCGAGGCGCCCCTGACCTCCAGTTAAAGAGTATGATCAATGATTGATAGCAGTCATATCGGGCGAGAATTCGGTGCCCACACCGCAGATATTGAAAAGGGGCGTCTTCGGTTTTTTGCCAAAGCGACCGGCGAAACCAATCCCATCTACTTTGATGAAGAAGCCGCCAAAGCTGCTGGGCATCCAGCGCTTCCCGCGCCACCGACATTTTTGTTCTCGATGGATATGGAAGTATCGGATCCTTTCGAGATTCTTGAAATTATGGATATTGATTTGGAGAAAATACTCCATGGAAATCAGGAGTTTACTTATTTCAAGGACGTTTATGCGGGAGATTCCATTTCCTTCACGTCAAAGGTAACAGATATTTTCGATAAAAAAGGCGGCGCGCTGGAATTCGTTGTCAAAAAGACGAGCGCCACAAATCAGAATGGCGACGTCGTTGCCGAGATGACGCGCACCATTGTCGTTCGGAACGGGTAGGGGGAAAGAATGTCAAACGTAACTTATGCTTCGGTGAATGTTGGCGACGTTATCCCCGCTTTGACAAAGGGCGAAATTACGCGCACGACCCTGGGTCTTTTCGCGGGCGCTTCGGGCGATCACAATCCCATTCATATTGATATAGATTTCGCCAAAAATGCCGGCATGGAGGATGTTTTTGCCCATGGCATGTTGTCGATGGCGTACCTTGCGCAGCTTGTCACCAACTGGGCGCCACAAACAGCGTTGCGCAGTTATGGCGTCCGATTTTCTGCCATTACCCACTTGAAAGACAGAATTACTTGCTCCGGTGAAATAATAGAAAAATTTGAAGAAAATGGCGAAACACGTGTTCGCTTGAAACTTCAGGCCGCCAATCAGGACGGTGACGTCAAACTGGCTGGCGACGCCGTTATCGCCCTTCCCTAATCCTAATAAATAGAGTGTAGATAAAATGAACAAACTTACAGGAAAAGTCGCCTATGTCACCGGTTCCGGACGCGGTATCGGCCGCGCGGTTGCCCTTAAATTGGCCCGTGAAGGTGCGAAAATTGTCGTGAATGATCTGGACCAGGAACCAGCCGAAGAAGTGGTCGCCGCCATCAAAGCCACTGGCGGTGAGGCGATCGCGGTTGCCGGAAGCGTGACTGATGCGGACTTTGCCGACAGATTTATCAATGCTGGCATAGAAGCGTTCGGCGGGGTCGACATTATTGTTAATAACGCGGGTTATACATGGGATGCGCTGGTGCATAAAATGAATGACGAGCAGTTCGATGCCATGATCGACGTTCATCTAAAAGCACCATTCCGGATCATCCGCGCGGCGTCCGGATACATCCGCGAGCATGCCCAGAAGGAAGCAGACGCGGGCCGTGAGGTTTTCCGTAAAATCGTCAATATCTCTTCAATTGCGGGCACAGGCGGTAACGCGGGCCAAATCAACTATTCAACAGCGAAGTCCGGGGTCCTCGGGATGACCAAGACAATGGCGAAGGAGTGGGGCCGGTTCAAAGTGAACGTGAATTGCGTCGCTTTCGGCTTTATTCAGACCCGCCTGACGGAAGCCACCAATGTAAAGAAAACCATTGTCGTTGAAGGCAATGAGGTTGGCATTGGCATTCCGGAAAAACTTGTTGCTGGGATGGAAATGATGATCCCACTGGGACGCGCCGGAACGCCGGAAGAAGCGGCAGACGGTGTTTATCTGTTCTGTGCGCCGGAATCCAATTATGTGAGCGGGCAGACCCTGGTCGTTGGTGGCGGACTGACCATCTAGTTCTATGCCGGGGAGATGGCAATGACATTTGAAGACATATCTTTGGAAGTTGATCATGGCGTGGCCCGAATTACGATGCGGAGGCCCGACAAGCTGAATGCCCTGCGTGATCAAACGGGGGACGAGCTACAGGCTGCCTTTGATGAGGTTGAGAATAACCCTGATGTGCGCGTTGTTATCTTCACGGGCGAGGGGAGAGCGTTTGGGGCCGGATACGATTTGTCTGCGATTGAACCAGATGTCATTCCGGATCTGGCGAAGGTGTTGGACGTTCACTTTAACCCACTGACACTTAAAATGCGAGAGTCCCGGCTGCCGATTATCAGTGTGATTAACGGTCCCTGCGCCGGGGCTTCTGTTGGTTTGGCGCTCTCCGGCGATATCGTCATTGCCGGTCGGTCTGCTTACTTCTATGAGCCTTTCGTCGGGCTTGCGCTCATCCCCGATGCGGGAAACACTATGTTCCTTCCGCAAATTGTCGGCCGCATTCGCGCTGCGGGGGCAATGCTTCTCGGGGAGCGGATTTCAGCGGAGGAGGCGCAGTCGTGGGGCATGGTGTGGCGCGTTTATGAGGATGACGAGCTTATGGCTAAGGCAGACGAGATGGCGCAAAAACTCAGTAATCTTTCGCCAAAATCGATCTCCCTCACGAAAAATCTTATCTCGCAAGCGTCTGAACGCGGGCTTGCGAGGCAGCTCAATCTAGAGCGGGACGCGCAGGGAGAAGCCTGCACGGCACCTGAAGTGAAAGCCTCCGTCGCTAAATTCTTTGCGGCCCAGCAGTAGGTAGATAACTACTTATGAGGCGCTCAGTATGTTGTTATCAGTTAAGCTTCCTTAGAAAAACAGCTTGCTATGCTATGAAGTCATATTTTTTGGCGCCCTCTCGCACAGCCGTGAGAACTTGTGCATTCAGGCGGGTTTTAGTGGCGATATAGCTCGGCTTGTCGAGCAGCTTTACGAGGTTTCTTGCGTTTTCAAGTGCGCAGGACTGCAGTTCTTCGGCCGAGATGACGTGATCCAGATACCCCGCAGCGCAGGCTCTTTCCGGATCAAACATAGCCGCCGCCATGATTTGTGCGAATGTCGGCGGAAAGCATAAGGAACGCGCCCATAGGGTAGGCATTTCCCGTACAGGCAACGATAATCGGCTACAGATCTGGCGCGCCGTTATCCAGATCCAAAAGGCTTTATCGTTGCTTACTGTGATGTCGCGGTGGGGGGGGATGGAAGAATCTGAATTTCGTTCCGGCTGCCCATTGCAACGTAAATGTGCCGCCCTTTAACCCTTCTTTTCCTAGATGATAATATAAAAATAAAAAATGAATCATAAATCATTTTAATATTGACTTAAGGCATGTCCCTTTCTAGAGTCGCGTTAGTTCAGGGAGAACTCAGGTAAGTCCTGCGAAGAAAATAAAAATTAAGTAAATCACGAATAACGCAGATTTCAAAAATCTACCAAGAGGGCAGTATGGAAACCTTTGTGTCTTTGCCGCAGTTGGCGGATGAAGAATATGTGCTCACTCGAGAAACCGCGCGGCGGTTTTTTGAAGGTGAGATAGCTCCGCATTACGCTGAGTGGGAGAAGCGCGGGTTCGTGGATCGAGAGATGTGGAAAAAGGCCGGCTCCCAAGGTTTATTATGCACGATGATCCCAGAAGAATATGGCGGGATTGGTGGAAATTTTCTTCATGCGATGATCGTTGTCGAGGAATTGGCACGCTGTGAATGCGCCCTTCCGGGATTGTTCACGCACTCCGACATCATTGTGCCCTACATTGCGCGATTGGGAACGGAGGTCCAAAAGAAGCGCTGGCTTCGCGGCTGCGTATCCGGAGAGGTTATCACCAGTATCGCCATTACAGAGCCCGGCGCTGGTTCCGATATGAAGGGCGTGCGACTGCAGGCGAAGAAAGATGGAGACGACTGGATTCTGAACGGACAGAAGACATTCATCACCAATGGCTGGCTGGCGGATTTGGTTATCGTTGTCGCCAATACGTCTCCAGACGCGGGCTCCAAGAGCAAGAGTTTATTTCTGGTTGATACAAAGACGGAGGGATTTCATCGCGGTCGTCTCTTGGAAAAGATTGGGCAAAAGGCCCAGGACACCGCCGAGCTCTTCTTTGACGATGTCAGGGTACCAGCCGACGCGATGCTTGGGGAAGAGGGCATGGGGCTCCAATACCTGATGCAGGAGTTGCCTGTTGAGCGATTATTTGTGGGGGTATGGGCGCAGGCTGTGGCTGAAACCGTATTCGAGCGCACCGCAGATTATGTTTATGAGCGCAAGGCGTTTGGACAACCCATCGGAAATTTCCAGTCGATAAAGTTTACACTGGCCGACATTCGCACGGAACTGGAAGTTGGGCGCTCGTTCCTCAACGACTGCGTTGGAAGGGTTCTTCAAGGGAATTTAACGAGTGAAGTCGCCTCAATGGCCAAGATATGGCTATCTGAAATGCAGGGAAGAACGGTAGATCAGTGCCTGCAGTTATTTGGTGGTTATGGCTACATGTGGGAATACCCGGTTGCGCGCGCCTACGCAGACTCTCGAGCCCAAAGGATCTACGGGGGCACGAACGAGATAATGAAAGAAATTATTTCCAGAGGCATACAGCATCGCCACGCGAAATAATGTTTTGTGGGAGAACTGATAATGCAAGTCGACAATAGTCTTGCCACTTACTGGGGCGGATACACATCTCTCGCAACTTTGGTGCGGGGGCAAGCGGAGAAAACACCAAACCAGCTGGCGCTGGTTGCTAGATCCGCGACCGGACAAGAGGAACGTATCACTTACTCCCAAATGGTTTGGCGGGGCGAGAAGTTCGCCCGTGCGCTCTTTGAGATTGGCGCTGAGGAGAATGATCACGTCGGTGTCATTCTGGATAACAAATCCGCCTATGAGGCGATCATAACCTTACTAGCATGTGCCGTCGGTGGCATGGTTTGCGTGCCGATAAATGCGCGGTTTGCACAGGAAGAAATCTTGCATGCCGTCACGCTTGCAGATGTCAGGTTTCTCGTTTGCGATACGGCGACGCTACCCCGTGTAAACGATATCCGCGCGGGGGCGACGATCCTTGAAGAAGTGATATTGGCGGGCGATACCCTTGTTAAGGATACGCTTTCGTGGAGAAGAATGTTCGACGAGGCCAAGATGGTTGAGGTTGAATGGCCGAAACGAGGCCTGGATGATATATCCGAGATATTGTTTACGTCAGGCACGACTTCCCGCCCCAAGGCGGCCTTGATGAGCAACCGAAGTGTCGTTGCCAGTGCGTTCGGCTTTTCTCAGGCCATGAGCCTTGAGCCAGGCAGCGTATACCAAAGCTTCTTTCCATTTTTTACGACGGCATCTGTTCGTTGTTTGCTTTATCCGAGCTGGTTCGTCGGGGCGACGGCCGTTGTTGATCCCGAGCTAGATGTACTGGATATTCTGAGTCGAATGGAGCGGGAGCGAACAACTATATATATCGGCGTGCCCGCATTTTATATATTCCTGCTTGAAAAATACGATACGTCGACGTGGGATCTATCATCGCTTGAGATCATAGACGCGGGCGGCGCGGCGATGCCCGCTGAACTAACACGGCGGCTCATAGAAACGTTTCCAAAAATTGATGTCCGGCAAACATATGGCCAGACCGAAGGCGGTCCTTGTGGGACGGTTCTCATTGGCAAAGAGGCGCTGGAACATATCGGCTCCGCGGGAACAGTTTGGCCTCAAACTGAGCTTCGTATTGTGGACGATAACGGAATGGATGTGCCTGCTGATGTTGTTGGTGAAATAGTCGTACGCTCTCCGTCTGTCTTTTCGGGTTATTATAAAAACGAAGAGGCGACTAAGGAAACTCTCAAGGACGGGTGGCTGTTCTCCGGGGATCTGGGCCGACTGGATGCTGATGGCTATCTCTATATTGTCGACCGGAAAAAAGACATGGTTATACGGGGCGGCCTTAACATCGGGACCCAGGAAGTAGAAAGCGTTCTCCATCGATATGAAGGGGTGGAGGAGGCTGCCGTTATCGGCGTGCCACACGACAAGCTGGGCGAAGACCTGTTGGCGGTTTTGATTGTGGCTCCGAATTCAGAAATTGATCCGGAGGCTATAAAGCAATTCTGCACCGATAAACTCGCCGATTTCAAAATTCCGAGACGGTACGAAATAATTGATGAAATGCCGCGCTCCCCTATGGGAAAAATATTGAAAACAGAACTTCGCGAAAGATTTAGCAAGGTCTTGGTTGAAGCACATGATTGACGCATGGGTTTGGTTCAAAATTACGCTCTAAAAATGAAAAATGAATCATAAATTATATAAAGGAGGAGCATGAAAGTAACAGCTTAAGTCTCTCTGTTTTCGGGGTGACTGGTGAAATAATGAATAATCAAACGAGATATAATTAAACTAGCGAGGACAATATCATGATTGGGAAAATCAAAGAAAACTTGAAGCTCGGCGCGGTGGCCTTGACTATGGTTGCGGCGACGACAATGATGGCAGTAACAGCCTTTGCGGAAGACTATCCTTCAATGGACCTGCGCTTGGCGCATTTCGTTCCGTCAAACACGGCCGGCGCGCAATGGGAGCAATGGTGGGCTGACGAAGTTGAAAAACGCTCTGGCGGTAAAATCAAGACCAAGATTTTCTGGGCGGGGAGTATGGGTGGCCCAAAAGAAATTCTGAAACTTACCGGGAACGGTGCCGTTCAGCTTGGCGTGACCGCGCAAGGCTACTTTACGAGAGAGATGCCTGTCGCCGGGAATGCGTCGCTACTTCGTGTTCATGGGACACCGCAAGATGCCGTGGATACCTGGAAGCGTTGGCAGGAAGATCCCCAGACAAGAGCCGATATGGATAAAAACGGAGTGATCGGATTATATCATCAAGGCAGCAATCCGTACCGCCTTTTCTGTACAAAGCCGGTTGAAACCTTGGCCGATCTGGAGGGCCTACGCGTCAGAGTTCCTGGGGCTCCTTATTGGGTCGAATTCCTATCTGCTATGGGCGTTGTCCCTGTTTCCATTCCCTACAGCGAAATGTATGGCGCCCTTCAAAAAGGGACTGTGGATTGCTCTTTTGCCGCTCATGAACAGGCAATATCCGGAAAATTCTATGAAGTTGCCAAATATGCCATTGACCTGAACTTAGGATCTCAACCGACGTGGGGAGTTTTCGTCAATAAGAAAATGTTTGATCAATGGCCGGAAAATGTTCAGCGCCTTATGAGGGAAGTAAGCGACGATTTGATGAAAACCGGGGCTGCAGAAAATGTCAAACTCGCGGAAAAAATTATTTCCGTCGACTTCCCAAAGCACGGCGTAACATATGTCGAATTTAAGGAAACTGAGGAATTCGATAAGAAGAGTGGAAGCATGATTGACCTTTGGGCGGCCGATCTGAAGGAAAGAGGGTATTCAGACGCGGTTGAACGTCTGGAGCCGTTCATCCGTGAAAAACAAGCTAATTTTAAAGACTGAGTTAGCTTATGTATCGAACCATCGAGCTTATACTGCATATAACCTGCGCGCTCGCTTTGGTTATGATGATGTCGGTCGGGGCGGCCGACATCATTCTCGGCGAGCTGTTCAATATGTATCTGCCTTTCAAGGTAGAACTGAGTGGACTTCTCTTTGCTGTTGTCATCTTTTTGTCCCAGCCACTGGTCATGGCCAGAAGAGAGCATGTTGTTGTTGATATATTTTCCAGCAAACTAAAATCACATTGGAAATTGATCAGCAGGATTATTGCCAGCGGCACAGCGGTGTTCGTGCTTGTGTTGCTCTCGATCGCCTCATGGCATTTGTTTGCGTCGAGCTTGTCATTTGACGAAAAGTCGATCGATTTCCTGCAAATACCAATTTATCCGGTAAAGTTTTTGGTCTTTTTGGGTTTCTTCCTCACAGCCATTATCTCCACGATACAACTGTTCCGGCTTTTCTCTACCAGGCGCGAAGATACCGCTCATCAGAAAAATAGAAACGACGGAGAAGCGGACAATGAATAGTATTATTTCTGGATTGGTTGCTGTGGCGGCCCTTCTCTTCATGCTTGGACTGGGGGTGCCTATAGCATGGTCGATGGTTGTCGTGGCGGTTGTCGGTATGTGGGTCGCGGTGGACGCAAATTTTGCAATGACCATGCTGGAAACCCTTCCATATGACACGGCGGTGAATTTTACCCTTGTCGTGATCCCCATGTTCATTCTAATGGGCGGGTTTGCCTCACGCGCCGGGATTATTGAAGGCTTGTATGAAGCGGTGCATAGATTTACGGCTCGCGCGAAAGGTAACCTGATAT
>NVRR01000049.1 GCA_002732675.1 Sneathiella sp.
ATCCCAGTCCTTGGCATCCTCTGGCAACGGGGACATAATTTCGATCAGGCTTTCTTGCTGCTATCCGATGTTTATATGTGGCTCGCCATGTTTGGCGGCGCGGGCATCGCCGCATTCCTGTCATCAGGCATCCCGGTTTTCGTCTGCGCCATATACGATGTGCAGGCGAACGCGGACGCACGTCGGTTGCTAAGGCAGCGGTCGAAACTGGTGGAGGAGTGGGGCGGCCAGCTGGTTCAGGATGCCAATGAACGTACGGCACCCAATAATACATAGATGTCCCTATTGATAACTGATTGTATCAGATAAACGCTTCTTTATACTGCTTCCAAGAACCCACAAAAAAGATAGAGGAGTATCGGGATGTCGAAGCATGTGTATTGGATTTTGGAGCTAAAGATCAATTCAGGCCAGATGACCAATTTTAAATCACTTATGGCGGAAATGGTCACGGCAACAAAGCAAGATGAGTCTGGCGCGTTAAACTATGAATGGTCACTGGACGCAGATCAAGAGATTTGCCATATCCTTGAAAGATATGAAGACTCTGCAGCGACACTGGTCCATATGCAAAATTTTGGCAGTAAATTTGCGAAGCGCTTTATGGAGGTTTTTTCTCCGACGAAATTTACTCTGTATGGTTCTCCGTCTGACGATGTATTGGCGGCTCTGGCCCCCATGGCACCAGTTCAGATGTCATCAGTCGGTGGTTTTTCACGGTAAGTTCAGCGTCGAACCTTAGCGCTCAGCCATAGAAAAAAGGCGCTGTAGGAGGGCAGCGCCTTTTTCTCTTACACCTTGACCGAAAAAGATCAGTTCAGGCGTTCTTCCATCACTTTGGACTTCATGGCCCGCTGCAGTTTTTCAAAAGCACGGACTTCAATCTGGCGAACCCGTTCTCGGCTGATTTTATAATGCTGGCTCAGCTCCTCCAGAGTTTGCGGGTCTTCCTGCAAACGCCGCTCAGTCAGGATATGTTTCTCCCGCTCATTGAGGCAATCCATGGCCTGCACCAGCATGGCGCGACGGCTTTTAAGCTCTTCGCTTTCGGCATAAACCGTTTCCTGGTTGGGGGTATCGTCCTCCAGCCAGTCCATCCATTCGCCTTCACTTTCGGCGCGCATGGGAGCATTGAGACTATGATCCGGAGCGGTCAGCCGCCGGTTCATATTGATCACCTCTTCCTCGGACACACTCAGCTTGGTCGAGATGGTCTTTACCTGCTCGGACGTCATATCGCCTTCATCAATAGCCTCAATCTGGCCCTTGATTTTACGAAGGTTGAAGAACAGCTTTTTCTGAGCAGCCGTCGTCCCCATTTTCACCAAGGACCAAGTGCGCAGGATATATTCCTGAATGGCCGCGCGGATCCACCACATGGCATATGTGGAAAGGCGGAAGCCCCTTTCGGGCTCAAAGCGTTTCACAGCCTGCATCATACCGACGTTGCCCTCAGCGATCAGTTCAGCCACCGGCAAGCCATAGCCGCGATAGCCCATGGCTATCTTGGCGACGAGCCGCAAATGGCTGGTTACCATCTTATGAGCGGCGTCGGTGTCTTCATGATCACGCCAGGCTTTGGCCAGCATATATTCCACATCATGCTCAAGCATGGGGAACTTGCGAATTTCCTGTAAATAACGAGATAGACCCCCTTCGGGGGTTAAAACTGGTAAGGATACTTCTGCCATAACTAGGCCCCTCTCTATCATTTTGGCGCCTGATTATCCGTCAAACAATATGCCCGGATTACAAGCCCGTTTCATTTTTTCCCGTCTATTCAAAGATTTAGCAACCGCGCAGGGGACGTTTAACCCCTCAGTGCGTTGATCAACCTCTTCATATCATTTGGGAATTCTGCCACGAATTTCAAGGGCTTGTCTGTGATGGGATGCACAAAACCGAGGGATTCGGCATGCAGGGCCTGACGGCGAAATTCCTGGATGGCATTGCGCCGAGATTCCGGCAACTCTTTGGTCCGGCTGAGCTTGGGCCGAGTATACACCGGATCGCCGACCAGCGGATAACTAATATGAGCCATATGGACCCGGATCTGATGGGTTCGACCGGTTTTCAGCACACATTGCACCAGACAGGCAATATCGGAAAAATTCTCGACCAGCTCATAGTGGGTGGAGGCTGTCTTGCCGCCGCCGTCCACAACCGCCATGCGCTTGCGATTATGGGGATCACGACCGATATTCGTCTCAATATCGCCCGATGGCGGATAGACCCGACCCCAGACCACCGCCTTATAGTTGCGTTCGATATCATGTTTCTCGAACAGGGTAGCGAGACCCTGATGGGCGGCATCGGTTTTGGCGACGACCATCAAGCCACTGGTTTCCTTATCAATACGGTGGACAATGCCGGGGCGCTTGACGCCGCCAATACCGGACAAGCTATCGGCGCAGTGAAAGAGCAGGGCGTTAACCAAGGTCCCCGTCCAGTTGCCCGCCGCCGGATGCACGACCATGCCAGCGGGCTTGTTGATAACGATCAGATGCGCGTCCTCGAAGACGATATCGAGCGGGATATCTTCGGGCTCAGGATCGGGTTCCGTCGCGTCCGGCACAGTGATCTGATATATCTCGCCGTCGCGCACCCGGCGCGACGGATCCGTGATAATATCATCGCCGAGCAATAAGTGCCCGTCCTTGATCAACGGCTTCACCCGGTTGCGCGACAGATCGCTCAAGGCCGTGGCAAGGAAGCGATCCAGACGTTCGCCAACGTCATCGCTTGAAACTTCGACTTGATGTGTACCCTCAGGTGATGGCATATCAGTGTACCGAACAGTTCTTTTTTAAGGGGCGCGCCATGACAGAGCAGCCGGAGCAAGTAGCAGAACCCAATCATTCGATGCTGAAATGGATTGTCAGTGTCCTTGGCGTGCTGATCGTCGTCTTCGCAGTGGTCATAGCGGTTACCATATATAAGCGCATGACGGCAACCGATACCACGGAAATAGCAACGATGGTGATGGTTTCCGATACAGAAACCAGTGCGCGGCTGGTGCAGTTTGGAGATGTGCGGGTGCCGTTACCGGATGATATGGATGTGATTAGCCTGAACGCCTCTGGTGAGCGGTTGTTTATTATTTTCGGTACAGAAGGTGCGGCGCGGCTTATTCTGGTGGTCAGTCTGCAGGACGGCGCGATCCTCGGCAGCCTCAATCTGGAGCGGGACGGGATCCTGCAGAAGTAAGATGTCTGTTAAAAGACAATCAGAAAGTAGCCTGTTTTCATGACCAATAATATGCCCATCAATTTTGCCAGCGACAATGCAGCGCCGGTCGCCCCTGAAATTCTTGCCGCTTTGAGTGACGCGAATTCCGGTCCCGCCATGGGCTATGGAAATGACGACCTGACCCGGCGCGCTGAAGACAGGTTCAAGGAGGTTTTCGACTGTGATTTGCGGGCCTTTCCGGTGGCAACGGGTACGGCCGCCAATTCGCTGGCGCTCAGCGTGATGGTGCCGCCTTACGGCTCGGTTTATGCCCATAGGCTCGGCCATATTGAACTCGATGAATGCGGCGCGCCGGAGTTTTATACGGGCGGCGCCAAAATCGTGCTGATGGACGGGGAGGACGGCAAGTTAGGACCGGAAGACCTTGATCAAACCCTTTCAACAGCCGGCGTTGGCGTCGTTCATCATGTTCAGCCTGCGGCTGTCAGTATCACCCAGGTCACCGAATGCGGTACAATTTACACGCCCCTGGAAGTCGCAGCCATTGGCGATGTTGCGAAGCGTCATAAGCTGGGGCTGCATATGGATGGCGCCCGCTTCGCCAACGCTGTCGCGGCGCTGGAATGCGCTCCTGCCGATGTAACCTGGCGGGCAGGCGTGGATATACTGTCCTTTGGCGGCACTAAAAACGGCGCCATGGCCGTGGAGGCGGTCATCTTTTTTGATACGGCCAAGGCGCAGGAATTTGAATTTCGCCGCAAGCGCGGCGCGCATCTTTTCTCTAAAATGCGCTATTTATCGGCGCAGCTAGATGCGGCTCTTAATGATAATCTCTGGCTGAAAATGGCCCGCAATGCCAATGCAATGGCAAAAAAACTTGGGGCCGGGATTGCGGCGAAGGATCAGGCATATCTTGTCTATCCCACAGAGGCCAATATGATTTTCGCGAAGATTTCGGAGGCGGCTTGCGCACGCCTTAATGCTTCAAATATTCTTTTCTATCCCAATGGCCCGGCGGAGAATTGCGAAATACGGCTTGTCTGTTCCTGGAATACATCCGATGACGACGTTCAGGCCGTCCTCGATCTACTGTGATAATGCGTTCAACTCTGCCTCAGTATTTGATTTTATGTCGATCTATGGGTATTGAAGGCACGTAATTAACAAAGTCAGGACAGGTGTGTGACACAGGATATCCAAAATTTCTGGGAAGTTTTTAAAGAAGTCTGGCAATCCGGCTATATGGGGATCGATTTCGGCTCCATTTTGACGGCACTGGGCATCCTGTTTTTCGCGTTGCTTATCCGGGGCGTTTTTACCCTGCTCGTCATCAATCGCCTGGTCAAAATGGCGGAGAAGACATCAAATAAAATTGATGACAAGCTGATTATAGCCATGAAGGGGCCGATCCGCTTTATCCCGGTTGTGATCGGCATATATTTCGCGCTGGAAGTGCCGTCCTTCGCCGATGATCCGGCGTTTGATGCAGGTGCCAGCAAAGTCGTTCGCTCGCTCATTGTCGTTAATCTGTTCTGGGCGCTTTATTGCGCCATCAGCCCGCTGACTTTCGTTCTTGGCAAGCTTGAAGAAATTTTCTCGACCGAGTTGGTTAATTTCCTGGTCAAGATCATGAAAGGTGTTATTGCCGGTATCGGGTTCGCGACGGTGTTGGAACTCTGGGGCATTCAGGTTGGCCCGATTATCGCCGGTCTCGGGATTGTTGGTGTCGCCGTGGCACTTGGTGCGCAGGACTTGTTCAAGAACCTGATCAGCGGCTTTCTTATTTTGGCCGAGAAACGCTTCAAGGCCGGGGATTGGGTCAAGGTTGATGGTATTGTCGAAGGCACAGTCGAGAAAATCGGTTTTCGCTCGACCCTGGTTCGTCGTTTCGATAAAGCGCCGACCATTGTGCCCAATGCGACGTTCGCCGATAAGGCCGTCACCAATTTTTCCGAAATGACCCACCGGCGCATTTACTGGAAAATCGGCGTGGAATATTCAACGACCGTTGCGCAGATGCAGGTTATCACTGAGCAGATCAAGGGCTATCTCTTGGGCAATGCGGACTTTGCGCAGCCCGAGGAAGCCACCATGTTCGTAGTGACCGACTCCTTCAACGATAGCAGTATTGATATCATGATCTATTGCTTCACCAAAACAACAAATTGGGGTGAATGGCTCGATATCAAACAGGATTTCGCCTATGCCATCAAGGGCATTGTCGAGACGGCGGGGTCCTCTTTTGCGTTCCCGTCACTGTCCGTTTATGCGGGGACGGGCGCCGAAACACCAGAACCGTTCGAGCCGCCGCCGGATTTCAAGAAAGGCCATTTCCGTCAGGAGGGCGGAATGCTGTTCGAGAGCGAGTGAAAATAAACGTCTACGGCCGCGCGGATTTTCGGATGATGTAGGTAAAAACGCCATCCTGCTCGCTATATTTTTCAAGGGCATTGCCGCTGATATGGCAGTAATGCTCAAAATCAATATAGGATGCGGGATCTGTGGCGATTACCGTCAGAACGTCACCCTCACCAAGCGCTTTGAGCGCTTTTTTGGCTTTCAATACCGGCAGCGGACAGGAAAGGCCGGACGTATCCAGTAACTGCATGGTCTCAGGCAAACGGCTCTCCGGGTCGGACAAATTTCAGGCGAAATCTAGTCGTTGTGGCCATTTAGTGCAATAGATCTTATGACCTAATGGCAGACGGGCCGGTCCTGGACTTTATCCAGGGTCTCATTTAACGAAAATCCCTGATGCAGGAGGTGAAATGCCTCGTCCAGCAGCACAAATCCATGGCGGGTGGATTGAAACAGAAAATTCTTTTCTTCTGTATTCTTGAGGAAGATGACGGTGCAAAGCGGTGCCGTTGAAAAGCGTCTGGGATATGAAAACACGGCCGGGAGGTCTTGCGGCAGGCCATCGATGGTGGCGAAACCGCACCATTGTCCGACATTACATCGTCTTTCAAATTCGATAGTCAGCATGCTGATCATGCCGGAGTTGAAAGGGCAAAGCCGAATATTTTCGAAATTGGGAATTGAAATTTCGATGTGATCAGATGTCCTGATGTTGTCACTTTTTCCCATGTCCAACGGCTTTCCGCGCAAATATTTTTCCGCTTGTGACAAGTCTGGCAGAAAACAGTTAAAGGGAGATTTACGACTGTGGAATTAGTGCCGTGTATTTTGTGGGCGGGGCCAGGAAATCAATAGATCGACGGGCTAAAATTAACCATTTTTACATCAATTTCTGCCAGTTTCAGGGGCTTATAGATGTGACTGGAATTAAGTATGTTTAATACGGATGGCGGAAGCTGACAACGATGTCGAAACAATACACTCCTTCGGATCCGATCAGTCCCGATTATTTTGATCAGGGGCGGGGGCCGGACACTGCGGCGCCGCTTCAGCATCACGAAATTGGCGAAGCCGCCTATTTCCTAAAACCCTACGGTAAAACCTATCGTGAGGCCCTTGAAAATTTGATCACTGGCACCATTCAGATCATTGGTCTTGATGAGGTAAAACTTCAATATGCGGAGCAATGGGGGACCATCGAAAAGAACGTTACCCGTATTGCTGATGCATATTTGAGCCGCAAGCTGGGCAAGCATGACGTCTTCGTGCCGCTTGATGAGGGCCGCTTTGCGTTGTTATTTGCGGGGGTAAGCCGCGATGAAGCGCTTGAAAAATCACAGGTCATTGCCGCCGAACTCGTGAGCAAACTGTTTGGCGAGCTTACAGGTGGTGAATTGATCTCGGTTGAAGCCGCGATACTGGAAATAGAAGACTTTGACGGTCTTGATAGGATTAAGAGCTATGACGATCTAGTTCAATGCTTTCGTCTTGCTATCGAGAAGACGCAGGATAAGGCAACCCGTGAATTTCGTATAAGACGCCCGAAAATGAGCGTCGGATTTCGCCCCCTCATCAACCGGCGAAAAGGCTTTGTCTCGATGAACGAGACCGTGGTCTTTAGCGATGTTGACGGGCAAAGCGAACCTTTGGCAACAGAAGACCCGGTGTTCAACGGGACATCTCGCCTGCGGGCGGAAATAGATTTTCTGGTCCTGCGGGAAGCGGGGAAATATCTTCAGGGCCTGGGGGGTGCCGGCAACAAACCAACGATTTTTCTGTCCGTCCATTTTGAAACCCTGGCAAATTCTTTCTCTCGTGGGAAATACGCGCGCCTTCTGTCGTCGCTGCCAGCCTATACCTGCCGCCATTTATTGCTGAATGTTCAGGGCACCGTTACCGGAACGCCCAACAGCCGCTATCGCCAGATATTCACCAGCCTGCGGGCACTTGTTCTTGGTTTCACTTTCGAGGTCAATCCGGACTGGTCGGAATTTGCGGCCATCCGCGATTTACCCGTTCACGGGATATCGGTTGCCGGGCAGGATAAAAGCTCCCTTGTCCAGATTGAGAAATTGTTTCAGATGGCAAAGAAGCAAGGCAAGAAATGCTTCTGGCGATCTATTGATGATGACGATCTTGGACGTGCTGCGTTCAATATGAACGTTGATTATGTCAGTGGACCCATTTTCGGGACTGTACATCCTTTGCCATCAAAGCCCTTTTCACTCCCGCGTTAGCACGGCGATCATCTCGACATGCGGCGACCATAAAAACTGATCCACGGGCAGCAGGCTTTGTAGTTGATATCCGGCTTTCACCAGTATGGCGACATCCCGGGAAAAACTGACAGGATTACAGGAAACGGCGACAACGGTTTCAATATTGCTTTTGGCAATTTCTTCTGCCTGCGCCTGTGCACCAGCGCGGGGCGGGTCGAACAACAGACCGTCAAAGGATTTTAGCTCATCGGGGAAGAGCGGCCGCTGGAATAAATCGCGGACGTCTGTCGAGATCGGTAGAATGTTTTTGTTGGCGGAATTTTGTAGCGCATGCGCCAGTTCCTCATCGCCCTCAACAGCATGAACTTTCGCTGTTTTTGCCAGCGGAAACGAAAAGCTGCCGCATCCGGCGAAAAGATCGACAATATTCTTTGACGATGACAACGCCGAGACAGCGCGGCGGACCAAGGCCTGCTCGCCCGCTTCGGTCGCTTGCAAAAATCCGCCGGGGGCAATGACAACAGGCACGTCCCCGAGCATGACCTCAGCATTTCGGGCCGCCGCAATGACTTCCGCGACAGCCCCCGGTTTTTGCGCGATCGATACGCGCGACAGCGTATTGTCGGCGACAAAAGCGGCTAGAATTTCCCGCACCGCGAGATCCAGCTCAATATTCGCTGTTATCAGAATATCCGGGCCATTGTCCGTCCGCGTCGCGGTGATCCGTGCCTGGCTGTTCCGCGGCAGCAAGGTCACAAGCATTGCCCGAAGCGGCTTCACCAAAGCCAGCAGATCTGCATGGAGAACGGGGCAGTCACCGACATCGAATATCTGATGGCTGCGGCGCAAATGATAGCCAATCATCGCGCCCTTTTTGCGTCTTGAGGCGATAAATTCCACCCGGCGGCGGCTACGTAGTGCCGTCGTCACCGTGGGTTCAACATCGATGTCTGTTATCCCGACTTTGGACAGGCAGTCGATAATCCGCTGGCGTTTCCAGGTCGCGGTGAATTCAGGGGAGAGATGTTGCAAGGAACATCCGCCGCAAGTGCCGAAATGCCGGCAAGCCGGGGCGATACGATCTGTTCCGGCCTCCAGTATATTTTCCAAATTAGCCATATGGCCGGTGCCGCGCGCCTCGCCCAACTGGGCGGTAATGACATCGCCGGGAGCAGTATAGGCAACGAAGACCGGCTTTTCGTCCACAAAGGCGACACCATCGCCACTGGATCCGATATGATCGATGGTAAGATTAACCGTCATAGCGGGCTCCCAGTAAAAATTCAGTATTGCCGTCACTGCCGTTAATCGGGCTGTCGCCAATACCGAGGGACGACCACCCCGGCAGGCTATTGATCCAGGCTTCCATATCGTCCGGGACCGAGGCTACTAGCGCCAGATCACGAACGATGCCACCTTTGCCAACATTGCCCTTGCCGACTTCGAACTGTGGCTTGACCAGGGCGAGGAGAATGGCGCCGGGGGCGCAAAGGGCGAGAGCGGCGGGGAGGGCTTTTTTGAGGGAAATAAAACTCACATCCGAGACCACCAGATCAAGTGGTTCCGAAATGATCTCGGTCGTCAGGTCCTTGGCGTTGGTTTTTTCCAGATTAAGAACGCGGCTGTCGTTGCCAATAACCGGATCAAGCTGGCCATGGCCAACATCAACCGCATAAACCGCCTTGACGCCTGCCAGCAGCAGTACTTGTGTAAAGCCGCCAGTGGAAGCACCGATATCGGCGGCGACCAGACCGGCGGGATCGACGTTAAAATGGGCGAGGGCGGCCAGCAGTTTTTGCGCGCCGCGACCAACCCATTCGATGGCGGGCGGCTCAATAGAGATCAGTGTTTCCGCCGATACCCGGCGCGTCGGTTTCCGAAGTGTTTCGCCGTCGACGGCAACGTGACCCTCGCGGATCAGCAATTGCGCGCGCGCACGGCTTTTAACAAGGCCGCGCTGCACCAATTCAAGGTCCAGCCGCTGCAAGGGGGAGGTCATGTGAGCTGTTGCCTAAACGGCGGACAGGTTCGGTTTCAACGCCGCACCGTTGTCCAGCGCCGCGATGACCGTATCGACGATCTGGCGATGGTTTAAGCCGGCCTGATCATACATAACGCCTATCTTGTTTTGATCGATAAACATATCCGTCATGCAGAGCGGGCGAACTTTAAGTCCGCTATCGAGCAGCCCTTCTGTTGCCAAAAATTGCAGGACATGACTACCGAAACCGCCAACGGCGCCTTCTTCAATCGTGATCAGGACGTCATGAGAGGTTGCCAGATCACGGATCAGGTCCTCGTCCAGTGGTTTGCAAAACCGTGCATCGGCAACGGTGGTGGATATTCCTTTGGCTTCCAGCTCTTCGGCGGCGGTGGAGGCTTCGGCAAGTCGGGTGCCGAGCGATAACAACGCGACACGATCACCGCGCTTGATAATCCGGCCTTTGCCGATTTCAAGCGGCTCGCCTTTCTCTGGCATCTCAACACCAACACCTTCGCCGCGCGGATACCGAAAGGCGCAAGGGCCGTCGTTGTAGGCGGCGGCGGTTGCCACCATATGTTTGAGCTCGGCCTCATCGGCGGGCGCCATCACCATAAAATTGGGCAAGGTAGCGAGATAGGTAATATCGAAAGATCCGGCATGGGTGGCGCCATCGGCCCCGACCAGACCTGCGCGGTCAAGGGCGAAGCGGACGGGCAGATTCTGGATCGCCACATCATGCACCACCTGATCATAGGCACGCTGCAGGAAGGTTGAATAGATGGCCACGAACGGTTTCAGCCCCTCCGTTGCCATGCCGGCGGCAAAGGTCACCGCATGCTGCTCGGCGATGCCGACATCAAAACAACGGTTCGGGAATTCTTGTTCGAACAGGTCAAGACCGGTGCCGTCGGGCATGGCGGCGGTGACAGCGACGATTTTCTCATCTTCCCGGGCTTCGGCGATCAGGCTTTGCGCGAAAACCTTGGTGTAGGAGGGGGCATTGGGTGTCGCTTTGGTCTGTGCCCCGGTGATTACATTAAATTTCGATACGCCGTGATATTTGTCCGGTGCTGCCTCGGCCGGTGCATAGCCTTTGCCTTTTTGCGTGACGCAATGGATCAGGATCGGACCATTTTTAGTATCGCGGGCATTTTTCAGGACCGGGATCAGATGCTCCAGATTATGGCCATCGATGGGTCCCACATAGTAAAACCCCAGCTCCTCAAATAACGTTCCGCCGGTCATCAATCCTCGCGCGAATTCTTCGGCGCGGCGGGCCGTGCGTTCCAGCGGATCGGGAAGGATGGAGGCGAACTGCTTGGCGATTTCCCGAAGACCGCGATAGGGCTTACCCGACAGCAGCCGCGACAGATAGGCACTCATGGCACCGACAGGCGGGGCAATGGACATATCATTATCGTTGAGAATGACGATTTGCCGGGCATCCATGGCGCCCGCATTATTCATCGCCTCATAGGCCATGCCCGCACTCATGGCGCCATCGCCAATGACGGAAATCACATTGTTGTCGCGCCCCTGCAAATCGCGGCCCACAGCCATGCCAAGCCCGGCGGAAATCGAGGTGGACGAATGGGCTGCGCCGAACGGATCATATTCACTTTCGGCGCGCTTGGTAAAACCAGAGAGCCCGTCGGGCTGGCGCAGGGTACGAATACGATCCCGACGGCCGGTGAGGATCTTATGGGGGTAACATTGATGACCAACATCCCAGATCAGGCGGTCATCGGGGGTATTGAAGACATGATGAATGGCAACTGTCAGCTCAACAACGCCCAGACCCGCGCCCAGATGTCCGCCGGTGACCGAGACGGCATCAATGGTTTCCAGACGCAGTTCATCGGCCAGCTGGATAAGCTCGCGCAGCGACAGTTTCCGGGTATCTTTGGGCTCCCGTATCTGATCGAGCAGGGGTGTCTTCAATTTTCTGGTCACGTCAATTACTCGCTTCTACTTTTTACGTTTGATGGTAAACGCAGCGGCATCCCGCAGTAAATCCGCTTTTGGGCCGAAAATGTCAAGGTGATCTGCGGCCTGCTCTGCCAGCATGAAAGCGTGAATCTTCGCATCCTCCAGCCCCATCAATGAAACGAAGGTTGCTTTGCCCGCCTTGCCATCTTTCTGAACCGCCTTACCCATCACCTCGGCAGTACCCTCTTTATCCAATATGTCGTCCGTAATCTGGAAGGCCAGCCCGAGATCGTGGGCGAAGGCTTTTAAGGCATGGACCTGCGGCGGAGAGGCATGACCCAGCACCGCGCCAGCCTCACAGGCGAATGTGATAAGTGCACCGGTTTTCAGCTGCTGCAGGCGGGTAATCGTAATGATATCGATATCATCGGCGCTGGCATACATATCCATGGTCTGGCCGCCGACCATGCCTTTGATACCGATGGCGCGGGCGAGTTTGGCCGTGAGAGAAATGCGGACTTCGGCTGATGAATGAGTTTGCGGGTCGGCGAGAATGCTGAAAGCCAGAGATTGCAGGGCATCGCCCGCAAGAACCGCTGTCGCCTCGTCGAATTTTTTATGAACTGTCGGCACGCCGCGGCGGTAATCATCATCATCCATGCAGGGTAAATCGTCATGGATCAATGAGTAGCAATGAACAAGCTCCAACGCCGCCGCGACTCGGGTGGCGTGTTGTCTTGGCACCGAGAATAAATCCGCCGACTGGATCACGAGAAAGGCCCGCAACCGCTTGCCGCCTGCCAGTACGGCATAGCGCATCGCCTTATAGAGCTGCTTTTCGAGCCCCTCATTCTCGGGCAGGAACGATGTAAGTTCCTGTTCCATCAACTCCGCCGTCTGGCGCAGTGCCTTGTCAAATTCACTTTCCATATAATCACTCAGATCTGTGGGAGCCGCGTGGAAAAGCGGGCTCATGCGCATAAAAAATTATTCGACGTTTGCGGGATCGGTAGAGAGAATGCCATTGTTATTGACGATTTTATCGACACGTTCCTGGGCGCTACGCAATTTGGTTTCGCAATGCTGCTTTAACAATGAGCCACGGGTATAGATATCGATGGACTGATCAAGATCGACCTGGCCGGAATCGAGTTTTTCGACAATCTGCTCCAACGCCTGCAGCGCTTGCTCAAAACTCATGGCGGCAATATCGTCGGGCATCTCTTTGGTTTTAGACATAATTTCTCCTTCGCCGTCTTATACTCCGCTCTTAGGCGCGGAGCAACGCTTTCACATGGGCATCGACGCCTTCGGATAACCCATCCAGATCGTAGCCGCCTTCCAGGATTGAGACCAGCCGTCCCTGGCAATGTGCGTCGGCAACACGCATTAATTCGTTGGAGATCCAGGCATAGTCTTCATTTCCAAGATTAATATTTGCGAGCGGATCTTTTTCATGCGCATCAAACCCGGCGGAAACGAGCAGCAGCTCTGGCGAGAAATTTTCCAAAGCGGGCAGAATCAAGTCTTCCATGGCCGCCTTGAACTGGAGCCCGGCATCACCGGCGGCCAGCGGCACGTTGACGATATTGCCAACGCCGGTTTCATTGGCGCCTCCTGTCCCAGGATAAAACGGGGCCTGATGAGTGGAGCCATAGAAAAGATCCGGGTCATTTTCGAATAGTGATTGAGTGCCATTGCCGTGATGAACGTCAAAATCGATTACCGCGACACGCTTGATGCCGTATTTCGCGCGCGCATAAAGAGCGCCAATCGCAACATTGTTAAAGAGACAAAACCCCATCGCTCTGCCCGCTTCGGCATGATGTCCTGGCGGCCGGACGGCGCAAAAAGCATTTGTCTCTGTCGTCTCCATCACCTTGTCGATGGCCGCGCAGATGGCACCGGCACCGCGCAACGCCGCTGATTTTGAGCCCGGCGACATTTTTGTATCGGGATCGAGGGAAATAATACCGGCGTCGGGCGCCATCGCATCAACATGATCCAGATAGCCCGATGTATGGGCCAGCTCAAGTGTTTCACGGTCCGCCAAAGGCGCCTCTTCACGCTGTAATTCAGGGAATTTTTCAAGATCAAGCCGATGCAGGACGGAGCGGAGCCGGTCGGCCCGTTCCGGATGTCCGGCCCCCGTATCGTGAAAGAGACAGTCCCGGTGAGTGAAAAGATATGTTGTCATACGGCTTCAATTCAGAAAAGGTGAGAACGGTTTCATATTATCGAATATGATCTATTGCAGATTTTTTTGTTGCTTTTCAAGAGTTCCCGCCACATTTCTGCTATGGTGGTGTCAGAGTAAAATTAAGCGATCATGAAAAAAACAACGCAAATTGTCGTCATTCTGGCTGCCGTCGCGGTTGGATATGCGGTGTGGCATTTTAAGGAAAACCTTCCCATTATCGGAGAGGGGAATGTCGCCTCGGCCTCAAAACCCTCGTCCCGCCCGCCTCTGGGGGTTGTTGTGGCAGATGTCGTCTTGCAGACTTTGCCTCGGACGATCAGGGCCGTTGGGACGGCGAAGGCGAACGAATCCGTCGATATCACGTCAAAGGTCACGGCGAAAATCAAGAGCCTGAATTTTAAGGAGGGACAGTCGGTCAAGACGGATAGCCTGCTGGTTCAGCTGGATGACGCGGAGCTGCAGGCGAATTTGACCGAATCGGAGGCGGAGCGGGATAACAGCCAAAAGCTTTATGACCGGTCCCTGAAGCTGTATACAACCAAAAATGTCCCGAAAGCGCAGGTTGATCTGCTTCTTTCCCAATTGCAGGCATCGGAAGCCAAGATCCTGGCCGATAAGGCCCGCATTGACGATCACAAGATCCGCGCGCCGTTTGCAGGTAAGCTCGGTTTGCGGGAAGTCAGTGTCGGTTCCCTGATACGCCCCGGCGATCTCATCACCACGCTTGATGATACGGAGATCATCAAGGTCGATTTCGACCTGGCAGAACTCTTCTTGGCCGATGTCGGACCGGATCAGGATTTTGAGGCAAAAAGCGTCGCCTATCCGGAC